>NZ_JBHWZJ010000093.1:0-22571 GCF_042728415.1 Streptomyces sp. NPDC060198
CCGCCGGTCCGGGCCGGAGCGCGTCAGGCCTTGCGGGCGCGGGTCGCCTTCTTGGCCGGCTGCTTCGCCGTGGTGGCGGTGGCCGCCCGCCGGGCGGGAGCGGCCTTGGCGGCGACCGTCTTCTTGGCGGCGGTCTTGCGCACCGGCTTGCGCGCGGAGGGCACCGCCGCCTCGTTGATCCGGTCGGTGTCCAGGACGTCCTGGAGGAACTTCCCGGTGTGGCTGGCGGGCACGGCCGCCACCTCCTCCGGGGTGCCCTCGGCGACCACCAGACCGCCGCCGTTGCCCCCCTCGGGGCCCATGTCGATGACCCAGTCCGCCGTCTTGATCACATCGAGGTTGTGCTCGATGACGACGACGGAGTTGCCCTTGTCGACCAGCCCGGAGAGGACCTTGATCAGCTTGCTGATGTCCTCGAAGTGCAGACCGGTGGTCGGCTCGTCCAGCACGTAGACCGTGCGGCCGGTGGAGCGCTTCTGGAGCTCGCTCGCCAGCTTCACGCGCTGCGCCTCACCGCCGGAGAGCGTCGGCGCGGACTGCCCGAGCCGGACGTATCCGAGGCCGACCTCGTTGAGGGTGCGCAGGTGCCGCGCGATGGTCGGGACGGCCTCGAAGAACTCCAGGCCCTCCTCGATCGGCATGTCCAGCACCTCGGCGATGGACTTGCCCTTGTAGTGGACCTCCAGCGTCTCCCTGTTGTACCGGGCTCCGTGGCAGACCTCGCACGGCACGTACACGTCGGGCAGGAAGTTCATCTCGATCTTGATCGTGCCGTCGCCCGAGCAGTTCTCGCAGCGCCCGCCCTTCACGTTGAAGGAGAAGCGGCCCGGCAGATAGCCGCGCACCTTCGCCTCCATCGTCTCCGCGAAGAGCCTGCGGACGTGGTCGAAGACTCCGGTGTAGGTCGCCGGGTTGGACCGGGGGGTCCGGCCGATGGGCGACTGGTCGACGTGGACCACCTTGTCCACGAGGTCGTCCCCGTCCACCCGGGTGTGCCGGCCGGGGACCGACTTGGCGCCGTTGAGCTCCCGGGCCAGGTGGGTGTAGAGGATGTCGTTGACCAGGGTGGACTTACCGGAGCCGGAGACCCCGGTGACGGCCGTGAGGACGCCGAGAGGGAAGGAGACGTCGATGTCCTGGAGGTTGTTCTCCCGGGCACCGTGCACGGTGAGCCGGCGGCTCGGGTCCACGGGGCGGCGGACGTCGGGGACGGTGATCTCCCGCTTGCCCGAGAGGTACTGGCCGGTGATCGACTGCTTGTTGGCCAGCAGCTCCTTCAGCGATCCGGAGTGGACCACCTTGCCGCCGTGCTCCCCCGCTCCGGGGCCGATGTCCACGACCCAGTCCGCGACCTTGATCGTGTCCTCGTCGTGTTCCACGACGATGAGCGTGTTGCCCATGTCGCGGAGCCTGACCAGGGTCTCGATCAGCCGGTGGTTGTCGCGCTGGTGCAGGCCGATGGACGGCTCGTCCAGCACGTACAGCACGCCGACCAGGCCGGAGCCGATCTGGGTGGCGAGGCGGATGCGCTGGGCCTCGCCACCGGACAGGGTGCCGGCCGCGCGGTTCAGCGAGAGGTAGTCGAGGCCCACGTCGACGAGGAACCTCAGCCGCTCGTTGACCTCCTTGAGGACCCGCTCGGCGATCTTCTTGTCGCGGGCGTTGAGCTTGAGACGCCCGAGGAATTCCGCGCAGTCGCTGATCGACATCGCGGCGACCTCGGCGATGGACTTCTCCATCACCGTGACCGCGAGGACGATCGGCTTGAGGCGGGTGCCCTCGCAGGTCGGGCAGGGCACCTCGCGCATGTACCCCTCGAAGCGCTCCCGGCTGGAGTCGCTCTCGGCCTCGGAGTGCCGCCGCTTCACGAACTGGACCGCACCCTCGAAGGACGGGGTGGTGTAAGCGCGCTCGCGGCCGTAGCGGTTGCGGTAGCGCACCTCGGTCTTGATCTTGTGGCCGTAGAGCAGGGCCTTCTTGGCGCGCTGCGGCAAACCGGCCCACGGGATGTCCGTGCGGAAGCCGAGGGCCTCGGCGAGTGCGCCGATGAGGCGGCCGAAGTACTCCTTGGTGTGGCCGTGCGACCAGGGGTGGATGGCCCCCTCGTCGAGCGACTTCTCCTCGTCCGGGACGACCAGCTCGGCGTCGACCTCCATGCGGGTGCCGATGCCGGTGCAGTCGGGGCACGCGCCGAAGGGCGAGTTGAAGGAGAAGGAGCGAGGCTCCAGCTCCTCGAAGGAGAGGTCGTCGTACGGGCAGTAGAGGTGCTCGGAGAACATCCGCTCGCGCTCGGGATCGTCCTCGGGGAGGTCCACGAAGTCGAGCACGACCATGCCGCCGGAGAGGCCGAGGGCCGTCTCCACCGAGTCGGTCAGTCGGCGCTTGGCACTGTCCTTCACCGTGAGGCGGTCGATGACCACCTCGATGGTGTGCTTCTCCTGCTTCTTCAGCGTGGGGGGCTCGGAGAGCTGGATGGTGGTGCCGTCGACCCGGGCACGGCTGTATCCCTTGGTCTGGAGGTCGGCGAAGAGGTCGACGAACTCGCCCTTGCGCTCGCGGACCAGCGGGGAGAGCACCTGGAAGCGGCTTCCCTCGGGGAGGCCGAGGACCTTGTCCACGATGGCCTGCGGGGACTGCCGGGAGATCGGCCGCCGGCACTCGGGGCAGTGCGGCTTGCCGATGCGGGCGAAGAGCAGGCGGAGGTAGTCGTAGACCTCCGTGATGGTGCCGACCGTCGAGCGCGGGTTGCGCGAGGTCGACTTCTGGTCGATGGAGACGGCGGGCGAGAGACCTTCGATGAAGTCGACGTCCGGCTTGTCCATCTGGCCGAGGAACTGCCGGGCGTACGAGGAGAGCGACTCGACGTAGCGCCGCTGCCCCTCGGCGAAGATCGTGTCGAACGCGAGGGAGGACTTACCCGACCCGGAGAGCCCGGTGAAGACGATGAGGGAGTCACGGGGCAGGTCGAGCGAGACGTTCTTCAGGTTGTGCTCGCGCGCGCCACGGACGATGAGACGGTCGGCCACGCCGGTCCGCACCTTTCTTGAGAGAAACGGGGGAACTGAGCCCCCTGATCCAGGGTATGGGGGGCGCCACAGCGGTGTTGAAAAGCTTTCGACTTCGAGCGTATAGCACGCACATTCGATTTCCGGCCGGTCATTACCTCCTCCACCCGAACGAGTGGCAGAGCTACGCTCGGTCGCATGAGCGATCATGTGCGCGACCTGGAATCTGTACGCGGAGCAACGGAACGCCTGCTTGCCGCAGCCGCCTTATGGGACAAATCCACTGTCCCCGAACCGTCCCGACTGCCCGGTTGGACCCGGGGCCATGTTCTGGCCCACCTGTCACGTAACGCCGACGCGCTCCGAAATGTTCTCCGCGGACTCCCGATGTACGCGAGCGGCGAAATCCGGGACCGCGACATCGAGGCCGGAGCGCCCCGTTCGCTCGCCGAGCACCTGGACGACCTGCGCACGAGCGGCGAGCGGTTCCTCGCCGAGGCCGCCGTCCCCGCCGACTGGTCACGCACCGTGGAACTGCGGGGCGGCGTGACGGACTCCGCCTTCCACCTCCCCTTCCGGCGCTGGGCCGAGGTCGAGCTGCACCACGTGGACCTCGGTACGGGGTACGAGCTGGAGGACCTGCCGGAGCCTTTCGTGGTCCGGGAGATCGACTTCCTGACGGAGCGCTTCGGACGCCACCCGCAGGTGGTCTCCACCTCGATCCGAGCCGACGACGGCCGCGCCTGGACCACGGGCGGCGGCAAGGAGGGGCCCGTGACCGGTGTCGGCGGACCGGCTCCGGAGCTGCTGGGCTGGCTCTCGGGCCGCCGCGACGGCTCGGCCCTGACCGTGGAGGGCGGCCCCCTCCCCGTACTGCCGCCGCTATAGGCTGCCGCCCATGACCTACAGCGGAGCGGTGCGGGTCGGCGGACCCGCGGACGTGCACGAGCTGACCGGCCTGATGATCTCGAAGGTCGCGGTCGGCCCGATGAACAACAACGCCTACCTGCTGCGCTGCCGGGCCACCGGCGAGCAGCTCCTCATCGACGCCGCCAACGAGGCGGACACCCTGCTGCGGCTCATCGGCGAGGACGGCATCGCCTCGGTGGTCACCACGCACCAGCACGGTGACCACTGGCAGGCGCTGGCCGAGGTGGTGGCCGCCACCGGCGCCGTCACGTACGCCGGACGGTACGACGCCGAGGGCATCCCCGTCGCGACCGACGTCCTCGTGGAGGACGGGGGCGCCATCCGGGTCGGCGAGGTCACCCTGACCGCCCGCCACCTGGTCGGTCACACCCCGGGCTCCATCGCGCTGGTCTACGACGACCCGCACGGGGCTCCGCACCTCTTCACCGGCGACTGCCTCTTCCCCGGCGGCATCGGCAACACCCGCAAGGACCCCGAGGCCTTCGCGAGCCTGCTCCACGACGTGGAGACCAAGCTCTTCGACCAGCTCCCCGACGAGACCTGGGTCTACCCGGGCCACGGCCACGACACCACGCTCGGCGACGAGCGCGGACAGCTCCCCCAGTGGCGCGCCCGGGGCTGGTGAGACCCGGCACCCGGCCGCCACCACTCCATGCCGTGTGGTGAAAGTCCCGTCCGGCGGGCGGACGACGCCGCTTGCAGAACACGACCGAGGGGCGCCCCACCACCGGAACACGGTGGCAGGGCGCCCCTCGTCGTGGCGGCGGAGGTGCCGTACGGCTCAGCCGCCGACGCTGCTGCTGCCCTTGCGGGACTCGGCCTCGGACGCGGACTCCGGCACGGAACCCGCCTCGGCCGCCTCGGCCGCCGCCTGCTTCCGGCCCGCGATCAGGCTGGTGATGGTGGTGATCACCAGCACGCCGCAGATGACGGAGAGCGAGAGCGGGATCGAGATCTCCGGGACGTGCACACCCGACTCGTGCAGCGCGTGCAGCACCAGTTTGACGCCGATGAAGCCGAGGATCACCGAGAGTCCGTAGCTGAGGTGGACCAGCTTCTTCAGCAGCCCGCCGATGAGGAAGTACAGCTGGCGCAGCCCCATCAGCGCGAAGGCGTTGGCCGTGAAGACGATGTACGGGTCCTGGGTCAGGCCGAAGATCGCCGGGATGGAGTCGAGGGCGAACAGCACGTCGGTCGTTCCGATCGCGAGCATGACGACCATCAGCGGGGTCATGACGCGCTTGCCGTTGTTCCGGATGAAGAGCTTGGTGCCGTGGTACCGGTCGGCGACGCCGAAACGGTGCTCGATGGACTTGAGCAGCCGGTTCTCCTCGAACTCCTCCTCGTCCTCGTCGGCCCGCGCCTCCTGGATCAGCTTCCATGCCGTGTAGATCAGGAACGCGCCGAAGATGTAGAAGACCCAGGAGAAGTTGGCGATGACGGCTGCGCCGGCCGCGATGAAGATCGCCCGGAGCACCAGGGCGATGAGCACACCGACCAGCAGCACCCGCTGCTGGAGCTGGGAGGGCACCGAGAACTTCGCCATGATCAGGACGAAGACGAAGAGGTTGTCGACGCTCAGCGATTTCTCGGTGATGAAGCCGGCGAAGAACTCGCCCGAGGCCTGGCTGTTGCCGAAGACCAGCAGGCCCAGGCCGAAGAGTGCCGCCAGAGTGATCCAGACGACCGTCCAGATTCCGGCTTCCTTGGTCGACACGTCATGGGGCTTGCGCCCGATGAAGAAGTCGACGGCGATGAGGGCTGCCAGACCGAGAATGGTCAGCACCCAGAGGGTCCATGAAACGTCCACTGCGCCTCCGGCAGTTCGCTACGGCTACTGATCAGCGTCGTCGCTGCCGGAGGTCTCTTCCACCCGGGCGTACGGGATGTACGCCGGGCCGGCGCCCCGGGACCGGTCACAGTCCGTACTGACGGGAACGCCACGTGTGGGAATACTCCCCTCCGTCCAAGAAACGGTACAGGTATAACCAAGAAAAGGTAAAGAGGATGGCAAAGAAGAATCAAAAGACCCTGGTCCCGGCGGTCTTACTGCGTTAGCGCCGTACGTACCTCCCCGCGCCGGCCGACCGCGCACGCCCCGCCGCCCTCGCAGCGGTCGGTCCGCGGGCCCCCCAGGGCGTCAGAGCCCCCGCGCCCGTCGCGCCTCGGCCACGGCGGCGAGCACCCGTTCCAGGACCCGGCTGCCCTGCGGCACCTTCGGGGGCTCGTACGTCCACACGTGACGGACCCAGGGGTCGGCGAGATGATCGCCCGCAAGCGGGGTGAGCCGGAGGAGCCCGCGCCAGAACGGTGCGAGGACCGGCCCGTACGCGGACGCGTCCTCCTGGTCCGCGACCAGCAGCAGATGCACGCCGACCGAGGGGCCCTCGTCGGCGAGGTAGCGCAGCCGGGTGACCGCGCGGTCGTCGAATCCGTGCGGGAAGTCGTTGACGACGAGCAGTTGTCCGGCCGGGTCGAGATCCGGCGGCAGCGCGTCGGCGGCGCCGGCCCGGACCGCCATCTGGACCAGGTCGACGCGTCGGGTGAGCCGGTCGAGGGCGGCCTCCACCCCGGCGGCCCCCGAGGCCGGCGGCCCGGAGAGCACTCCGGCACGGATCAGCGGCGCGAGGGCGGCGGCCCCGGCCCCCGCCGGGTCGATGACCTGCACCGACATCTCTCCCGCCGGGTACGCGGCGAGCAGCCGTACCGCGTGGGCGACGGCGCTCTCGAGTGCGAGGCGCTTCAGCTCCGCGCCGTCCAGCACCATGTCCGCTCCCGAGTCGATCCGCCCCGAGTCGATCCACAGGCCGCGCTCCAGCGGGAGCCGTACGAGCAGGGGAATGCGCAGCTCCGGGCGTTCGGGCAGATGCACGTCGCCGAGCCGCAGGGCCCAGGGCTCGCCGGACACGGCCCGGTGGGCATGCCAGACGGGCTTGTCCCAGCCGGCGCAGGGGGCGGGGAGCGCGGGCTCCACCACCTCGGACTCGGCCACCAGCTGCGCGAGGTCCCGGTCGAGCGCCTCCCGGGCACGGGCGACCAACTCGTCGTGCTTCGCCCGTGCCGCCTCGCGCGCAGTGTCCCCCGCCCCGCCGATGCGGTTGCGCGGGTCGGACAGGAGACGGTCGAGCTCCTCCTCCAGCCGCGACTGGGCGAAGCCGACGGCGCCCCGGTAGGCGGCGGCGCTGCGGGCCAGGTCCTCGAACATGCCCCAGACCTGGTTGTAGAGCCGCTCGTCCATGGAGTGCCCGGCGGCGTCCCCGGCCACCGGCGCGGCGGGGCCGGACGGGGCGGCCGGAGGGGTGCCGGGAGAGCCGACCGTGGCCGGCGGGAAGGCCGGGGCGGTCGGCGTGGACGGGGCGGGGGCGGGCCGGCGGCGCGGGTGCGCGTAGTCGATCCGCCCGCCGGCCGGGACCACCACCGCGTCCGCCACGTCTTCGGTGCCGGCCACCACCGCGTCCGCCACGTCTTCGGTGCCGGCCACCACCGCGTCCGCCACGTCTTCGGTGCCGGCCACCACGGCTCCGCCTTGCGTCGCGGGAGGTCCCTGTGGGGCCGGAACGAGAGGTCCGCCCGCCGCATCGAGGATCGCGGCGGCCAGCTCCGCCGCCCCGCTCAGCCCTTGGTCAAAGAGCATGCCCGCGAGCCCGGAGAAGTAGCCCTGCCCGACGGCCCGCACCTTCCAGGCGCCGGCGCGGCGGTAGAACTCCAGAGCGCCGACGGCGGACTCGGTGTCCAGCCCGGTGAGGGTGAAGCCGGCGATCCCGGTGCCCTCGGGCCCGGTGACCGACACGAAGGGCGCGGCCACCGCACCGAAGCCGGTGGGGGCGCCGGGCGTCCGGGGAAGGGCCAGCAGCACGGTGACGCGGTGCACCTCCCCGGGCAGGGAGTCGAGATCCAGGTCGAGCCGGTGCTCGGAGGCGGCCTGCCGGGGCACTTCGATGCCGGGCAGCCGGGGCGCTCCGGGGTGGGCGACCCATGCGGCACCCCGTACGGTGCCCTGCTCGTCGGCGAGGGTGGCTCCGGCCACGACCGGGGAGCCCGCTGACACCCGGACTTCCAGACGGGTCGAGGGCAGCGGATGGTTCTGCCCCCGGACGAGTTCGGCCGTCATCTGCCCTGTCCCCTTGCTGCCTGACCGTGTCGGTGCGTGAGCGTGCGATGAGTGTGTTCCGCCGGGGTGCGTCCCGGGGTACGCGCAACTCCCGGCGGCGGAAGCCTCCGGGAGTCGCGTGGGCCGTCGGGCCCGAGGTCTGTCCGGTCCCGCCGGCACCCGTCCCGCGCTGGGCGGGACGGGTGCGGGCGGGTGGCCGTCAGAGGTGCGGCAGGATCGCCGGCATCAGGTCCTGGAAGGTGCGGCCGTTGGCCGGGTTGCCGAGGGCGGTCATCTGCCAGCCGGCACCGGCACGGTGCACCTTCGCCATGATCTGGGCGGTGTACTGGCCGCCGCCGTCGAGGGTGTAACGCGCCAGCTCCTGGCCGTTGGTCTCGTCGACGATGCGGCAGAAGGCGTTCTGCACCTCCTGGAACGTCTGCCCGGTGAAGCTGTTCACCGTGAAGACGATCTGGTCGATGTGGACCGGCACCCTCGCCAGGTCCACCAGGATCGCCTCGTCGTCGCCGCCCGATCCGGCGCCGCCGACGAGGTTGTCGCCGGTGTGCTTGACCGAGCCGTCGTCGCTGACGAGGTGCCGGAAGAACACCACGTCCACCGGCTGCTTGTCGGCGAACAGGACCGCCGAGGCGTCCAGGTCGATCTCGCGGGTGCGCGATCCGAAGAAGCCGCGGCGCGGTGCCGCCTGCCACCCGAGCCCCATCCGCACCGCGGTCAGGGTTCCCCCGTCCTGCTTCTGCAGGCTGATCGCCTGACCCTTGGTCATGTTGACCGTCACGCGTTGTCCCCTCTCCGCGTCGCTCCGCGTCGTGCTCCGCAACAGTCCGTGTTTGCGGGTTCCCCCGACCCTACGCATGACACCCGCGGCCGATACCGATCCGGGGCGTTCTGTGTCGTTCTTGCAACACAGGACGCCGGCCGGGGGCGTCATGGTCCAGGCGCACCCCGTGTGTCAGGCGATCCCCGCCTCCTTCATCTGCCGCAGCTCCTTCTTCAGCTCACCCACCTCGTCGCGCAGGCGTGCGGCGACCTCGAACTGGAGGTCGGCGGCTGCGGCCCGCATCCGCTCGGTCATCTCCTCGATGATTCCCGAGAGCTCCTCGGCGGGACGGTCGCTGGTCACGGCGCCCCTGGCGCGGGCCTTCCCCGCGTCCGCCTTGGCCTCCCCCGCCTTGCTCGCCTTGCCGCCGAGCGTCGGCACCGGGGCCTTGGCCCCCTTGGTCTGCCGGTAGCCGGTCCCGAGGAGCTGCTCGGTGTCGACTTCCTCGCGGGCGATGGAGGCGACGATGTCGTTGATCTTCTTGCGCAGCGGCTGCGGGTCGATGCCGCGCTCGGTGTTGTAGGCGATCTGCTTCTCGCGGCGCCGGTTGGTCTCGTCGATGGCCCGCTCCATCGCGGGCGTGACCTTGTCGGCGTACATGTGGACCTGGCCGGAGACGTTGCGCGCCGCGCGTCCGATGGTCTGGATCAGCGAGGTGGCGGAGCGTAGGAACCCCTGCTTGTCGGCGTCGAGGATCGCGACCAGCGAGACCTCCGGCAGGTCGAGGCCCTCGCGCAGGAGGTTGATGCCGACCAGGACGTCGTACTCACCGGACCGCAGTTCGCGCAGCAGTTCGATGCGGCGCAGGGTGTCGACGTCGCTGTGGAGGTACCTGACCTGGATGCCGAGTTCGAGGAAGTAGTCGGTGAGGTCCTCGGACATCTTCTTGGTGAGGGTGGTGACGAGGACTCGCTCGTCACGTTCGGTGCGGAGACGGATCTCGTGGACGAGGTCGTCGATCTGGCCTTCGGTGGGCTTGACCACGATCTCCGGGTCGACCAGCCCGGTCGGGCGGATGATCTGCTCGACGAAGCCGTCGCCGCGCGAGAGCTCGTAGTTTCCCGGGGTGGCGGAGAGGTAGACGGTCTGCCCGATCCGCTCCTGGAACTCCTCCCACTTCAGGGGCCGGTTGTCCAGGGCGGACGGCAGCCGGAACCCGTGGTCGACGAGGGTGCGCTTACGGGAGGCGTCGCCCTCGTACATCGCGCCGATCTGCGGCACCGTGACGTGGGACTCGTCGAGCACCAGCAGGAAGTCCTCGGGGAAGTAGTCGAGGAGCGTGTTCGGGGCGGTGCCGGGCGAGCGGCCGTCGAAGTGCATCGAGTAGTTCTCCACGCCGGAGCAGGTGCCGATCTGGCGGAGCATCTCGATGTCGTAGGTGGTGCGCATGCGCAGGCGCTGGGCCTCCAGCATCTTGCCCTGCTTCTCCATGGAGGCCAGCCGCTCCTCCAGCTCTTGCTCGATGCCGGTGATCGCCTTCTCCATGCGCTCGGGGCCGGCGACGTAGTGGGTGGCGGGGAAGACGTGCAGAGAGGTGTCCTCGCTGATCACCTCGCCGGTGAGCGGGTGGAGGGTGGAGAGAGCCTCGATCTCGTCGCCGAACATCTCGATGCGGACGGCGAGCTCCTCGTAGACCGGGAAGATCTCGATCGTGTCGCCGCGCACCCGGAAGGTGCCACGGGTGAAGGCGAGGTCGTTGCGGGTGTACTGGATCTCGACGAACCGGCGCAGCAGCTGGTCACGGTCGACCTCGTCACCGACCTTGAGCTGGATCATGCGGTCGACGTACTCCTGCGGGGTACCGAGGCCGTAGATGCAGGAGACGGACGCGACCACGACGACGTCCCGCCGGGTGAGCAGGGAGTTCGTCGCGGAGTGGCGCAGTCGCTCGACCTCCTCGTTGATCGAGGAGTCCTTCTCGATGTAGGTGTCCGACTGCGGGACGTACGCCTCGGGCTGGTAGTAGTCGTAGTACGAGACGAAGTACTCGACCGCGTTGTTGGGCAGCAGTTCGCGGAACTCGTTGGCCAGCTGGGCCGCCAGCGTCTTGTTGGGTGCCATGACGAGGGTCGGCCGCTGAAGCTTCTCGATCATCCAGGCAGTGGTCGCCGATTTACCGGTACCGGTCGCGCCGAGCAGGACGACATCCTTCTCACCTGCCCGGATGCGCTTGTCGAGCTCGGCGATGGCCGTCGGCTGGTCGCCGCTGGGCTGGTAGGGACTGACGACCTCGAAAGGCGCCACCGAACGTTCGATCTTCGAAACGGGCCGCATGCATCCACCGTACGACCCGACACTGACAACGGCGGCCGGTCAGCGGCAGGGAGGCCTGCGGGCAGTGTCGAACGCCGGCGTCCCGGCGGAGTCGGACCGCTGGCCCGGGATGCCGCGGGCGGCCGTGCCGGTCCGGCCGGATGTGCCGTTCCGGCCCTGGTCGCCTGCCACGGCCAGCGGGTCGAACAGCACGATCACCCCCGCGAGGAGCAGGAAGGCGAGGGGTCCGACGAGGAGGGGGACCAGGATCGAGCCGACCGTCTCGCCCCCGGTCACGCCTGTGGCACCGGGGTGGAGATGGACCCGGAGCGCGGCCATGCCGGTGTAGTGCATCCCGCACACGGCGGCGCCCATGACGACGGCGGCCCCCAGGCTCGGCAGGAAGCCGCGGAGGGAGACGGCCGCCCAGAGCGCCACGGTGGCGGCGACCACGGCGATGACGACGGAGAGGGTAACGGTGGCCGTCGAGTACGCGAACCGTCCGCGGAACGCCATGGCCGCCATGCCGAGGTAGTGCATGGAGGCGATCCCGAGGCCGGTGATGGGGCCGCCGGTGACCAGCGCCAGCCGGGTCGCGCCCCGGTAACCCACGATGAAGATGCCGATACCGACCATGACGATCGCCACGGCGAGGCTCGCGAACATCAGCGGCAGGTCGTACGTGATCGCCGCGTCGTCGATGCGGAACCCCATCATCGCGATGAAGTGCATGGTCCAGATGCCGGAGCCGATGGAGGTCGCGCCGAGCGCGAGCCATCCGGCCCGGTGCGGGCGGCGGGCCGGATCCGACCCTGCGGAACGGACGGACCGGACGGTGCAGCGCAGCCCCAGCGCGGCACCGAGGCAGGCCATGAGGAAAGCCACGACCGGAGTCACGAGACCGTAGGAAAAGCCGTCGACTGTGCCCTGCATGCTGGATACGCCCTTCAGGAAAACGCGGTGCTGGTGGTGCTCTGCCGGCCGGCGGACGGGCCGGGGCCCATGAAGTCCGCCGTCCGGTGGGGAAGCCGCTGGTCGCGGACGGGTCCCGCTCGGTCGAAGGATCGGGACACACGGGTCCCGGCGGGGCTCCGGAGTGCCCGGAGTTCCGCCGGAAACCGGAAGCCCCGGCAAGCGAACACAAGGGCGGCATTTTATCGCCCGAAAACTGGAGTGGTGGAGAAAATGCCGCGCATGATCCAGTCCTCACCACTTCTCCCCCGGGTGAGGGTGACCGTCACACTCCTGCGACGTCACGCGCACCGCTGACCGCGCTTCCCACGGGGGCGGTGCCGGGCGCCGGTGTCCGTCGGTGGGCGTGGGTGTCGGTGGCCGGCTCTACGGTGTCGGTATGACGAATGGCGCAGGCCCTGTGGAGTGGTCCGTCGTGGCGAGCCCCGTCGGACCCCTGATGCTCGCCGCGACGGGCACCGGCCTGGTCTCCGTGACCTTCCACGCGCAGCCCCCGGTGCGTGAGGGGACACGGGCGATGCTGCGCGAGAGACTCGGCGCGGAGCCGGTCGAAGACGGCGGTTCCGACGTGCTCGCCGCGGCGGCCCGTCTGTTCGACGCCTATTTCGACGGCTCGCTGCGGACGTTCGATCTCCCGCTGGACTGGTCGTTGACCTCGGGCTTCCACCGCCGCGTCCTCCAGGAACTCGCCACCGGTGTTCCGTACGGCTCGGTCGTCGGGTACGGCGAGCTCGCCGCGCGGGTGGGGCGGCCGGACGGGGCGCAGGCGGTCGGTGCGGCCATGGGGGCCAATCCGCTGCCGGTCGTCGTGCCGTGCCACCGGGTGGTGGAGAGCGGCGGCGGGCTCGGAGGATTCGGCGGCGGGCTGGAGACGAAGCGGCGGCTGCTGGAGCTGGAGGGCGTGCTGCCCCAGCCCCTGTTCTGACCCCGGCCGGTGTTCCGACCCGGCCGCCCGCCCGCGCCTGCGGCGAGTACGGCCCGGGGCGTCACTCCTTCTCGCGAAGACCCGTCCATGCCGGGTGGCGGGGGTCGTCAGCGCGGACGACGGCGTCGGCGTGGTCGGCAGGGGCGGTCTCCTCCTCGTACCGCGCGAAAGCGGGCAGGGTCCAGCGCGCCTCCGCGTCCGTTCGCCGCAGCAACGCGCCCGGCGAGAGCCGCAGATGGACCGCGAGGTCGAACGGGTACCACTGCCCGAGCAGCAGCGGCCCGTGCAGCACCAGCACTCCGCCCTCGGGCAGCCGGTGGTACGGGCTGCGGGTGGCCCGGTCGGTGGACGGGTCCCACAGGTCCGGCAGGACGCGTCCGGTACCGCCCGGCTCCAGCGGCCCGAACACCTCGCGCCACAGCGCCCCGGTGTCGAACCAGCCCTGGGCGTACGAGTCGGGGTCCCGCCTGCCGTACTCGTACCGCAGGCTCGCCGGACGCAGGAATCCCTCGGTGGGGACGACGAGTACGGCACGGCCACGCAGACGCAGGGCCCGGGCGAGGCGGTCGGCCAGGGGGCCGGTACCGGCAGCGGGGGCGCCGTCGACGCCGATCCTGAGCCACGGGCCGCCGCCTTCCGGGACCAGCCCGTCCGCGTGCGCGGCTAGCGCCTCGGCCAACCGGTCCCAGGTGATCGCTTCGAGTCGCACCCGTTCATCATCCACCGGCACCCGTGGCCGTGGACCGGCGGCCGGTCACTCCCCGCGCAGTTCCGCGGCGAGCAGGCTCTCGCCGCGCACCTCGATCCGGCCGTCCTTCACCGCCTGCGCGAAGGTGACCTCGTCGCGGCCCATGGCCAGGCAGAGTTCGGCGTCCAGGACGACGCGGGCATCGGCGCGGGGAGCGGCGCCGTAGCCGTAGACCTCCTCGCCGGGCGGTACGGAGCCCGTGCGTACGTGGAACTCACCCTCGTCCAGATGCACTTCGACTACGCCGGAGTGGGCGGTCGTGGCCAGGGAGCGGCGCAGCGGGAGGGCGAACCAGTGGGCGCGGACGGCGTCGGTGGGACGGCGTTCCTCCAGAGCGGGCGCGCCCCACTGGGCGAGTGCGGTGAGGACGGGCAGCAGTTCCCGGCCCCGGGCGGTGAGTTCGTAGACCGAGGCGGCGGCCGGGGGCGGCAGCTTGCGGCGCAGCGCGAGACCGCCCTGCTCCATGTCCTTGAGGCGGGAGGCGAGGACGTCCGTACTGACGCCCGGCAGGTCCGCGTGCAGGTCGGTGTAGCGGCGCGGCCCTGCCAGGAGTTCACGGACGATCAGCAGGGTCCACCGGTCCCCGACGGAGTCCAGGGCTCGGGCGGTGGCGCAGAACTGGTCGTAACTGCGTCGGCGTACGGGGCGCGCTGCTGGCTGCTGCTGACGTGGCATACGACGCAGTCTAGACATGTTGTTGGACTTTCCAAGGTCGGGCTTGGTAAAACCAAGTATCGCAATCGGCAGGGGAGGAACCGCATGGAGTTCCGGCAGTCCAGCAAGCTCGACGAGGTCTGTTACGAGATCCGCGGCCCGGTCATCGAGCAGGCGAACGCGTTGGAGGAGGCGGGCCACAGCGTGCTCCGCCTCAACACCGGCAACCCCGCGCTGTTCGGCTTCGAGGCGCCCGAGGAGATCGTCCAGGACATGATCCGGATGCTCCCCCAGGCCCACGGCTACACCGACTCGCGCGGCATCCTGTCGGCCCGCCGCGCGGTCGCCCAGCGCTACCAGGCGATGGGGCTGCCGGACGTCGACGTGGACGACATCTTCCTCGGCAACGGCGTGTCCGAGCTGATCTCCATGGCCGTCCAGGCGTTCCTGGAGGACGGCGACGAGGTGCTCGTACCGAGCCCGGACTACCCGCTCTGGACGGCGGTGATCACCCTCGCCGGCGGCAAGGCCGTCCACTACACCTGCGACGAGCAGGCGGACTGGAACCCGGACCTCGCCGACATGGCCTCGAAGATCACCGACCGCACCAGGGCCGTGGTGATCATCAACCCCAACAACCCCACCGGCGCGGTCTATTCGAAGGAGACCCTGGAGGGCATCCTCGACCTGGCCCGCCGGAACGGGCTGCTCGTCTACGCCGACGAGATCTACGACCAGATCCTCTACGACGACGCCGTGCACCACCCGGTCGCGTCCCTCGCCCCGGACCTGCTCACCCTCACCTTCAGCGGTCTGTCGAAGACGTACCGGGTCGCCGGGTTCCGCTCGGGGTGGCTGGTGGTCTCCGGTCCGCAGGAGCACGCGCGCGGCTATCTCGAAGGCCTCACCACGCTGGCCTCCATGCGGCTGTGCGCCAACGCCCCCGCGCAGTACGCCATCCAGGCCGCGCTCGGCGGCCGGCAGACCATCCGCGAACTCGTCGCCCCGGGCGGCAGGCTGCACGAGCAGCGCGACCGCGCCTGGCAGAAGCTGAACGAGATCCCCGGGGTGTCCTGCGTGAAACCGAAGGGGGCGCTCTACGCGTTCCCCCGGATCGACCCGAAGGTGCACCGGATCGTCGACGACGAGCGGTTCGTGCTCGACCTGCTGCTGCGGGAGAAGATCCAGGTGGTGCAGGGCACCGGCTTCAACTGGCCCCGGCCCGACCACTTCCGCATCCTGACACTGCCGTACGCCGACGACCTCGACGCCGCGATCAGCCGCATCGGGCGGTTCCTGGAGGGATACCGGCAGTGAGCGCCCACCCCGTCGCGTTCCGCCCGCGCATCCCGCCGCTCAGGAGGCGCGGGTGCGGCGCACCAGACCTCTGAGCGGGATTACGGCCAGCCAGAACCAGATCGCCGCGACCGGACGTGCGGCGAAGGCGATGGGGACGGACGCGCCGAAGACCAGCGCCGTCGTCCAGAGGTCCGTGGAGACCGACCGGACGGTGTCGCGCACCGACGGATCGGCCCTCCCCGATCCGGTACGGCCCGTCAGGAGCACTCCCAGCTCCAGCAGGTTGGTGGCGGCGACGGTGCCCGCGTAGACGGCGACCGCGAGCGGCTCGGAGGCGTACTCGGAGAGCATGGAGGTAGGGAAGGGGAGGAAGGCGATGGTGCCGAGCCAGACGAGCGCGAACCGGAGCGGCGGCCCTTCGAACCGGGGCACCAGCGGGACGATGCGCCGGTGGTCGCGCCAGAAGCCCGCGAGGATGACGAAACTCAAGCCGTAGGCGCCGAGGTCCGGGAGCGCGTCGCGCAGCGCGTCGTGGAAGCCGGCGTCGTCCAGGCCCGGGGGCACCTTGATGTCCAGCACCAGCAGGGTCATGGCGATCGCGAAGATCCCGTCGGACAGGGCGGTCAGCCGGTCCGCGCCCCCGGCGCCCCCGGCGCCCTCCGTCCGCGCCCGCTCGTCACTCACCCGGTCAGCTTCCTCGTGCCTTCACGGCACCGGGTGGGATTACGCCGATGGCGGGCACGCCGGGGCACGCGCCGCGTACCGGCGGGACGCCACCGGTAAGGCCGCGCGGGGGAACGGCGAACCGCGAGCGGCCGGAGAGAGCGGAGTCCCGGAGAACGGGAGCGGGCCCGGAGGCGTAGCCGGCCTCCGGGCCCTGTGGGTGCCGCCTTCGTCGCACGCCGGCACGTTTAAGGACCAGGGTCAGTCGTGATGTCGTCGCGTCCTGCCTTTGGACCACCGCAGATCGAGCTCTGCGGGCCAGATTCGAACTGGCATTTCGACGCCGCTGGGCCCTGGACCGGTCGATCCGGCGATCGGCGGCCCATGCTGAGTCTGGAGCAAGAGTCTGAGATTGATCGCGGTCTGCCTCTGCCTGTTGGGCCACTCCGGCGGGGAGATGGTGCGTTCCGGGCCCGCCCCGCCGCAGGGCGGGGACACGATCCGAAAGTGCCGGAGGGAGGACTCGAACCTCCACTGGAACCGCGTCCGTCACGACAAGCCTCAGTTTCAGCTTGCGCTCCTCGCGCACCCCGACCGTAGTGCTCTGTGGCCGGGGAATCCATGATCGGTCACCCGAAGAGGTAACCGAATACCGCGTCACCCACCCGCTGGTCGACGACCTCGGCCGCGTTGGCCTCCTCGCGGGCGTACTTGACGGCCTGCTGGAGCTTCTCCACCCGCTCCGTCAGCTCCCGCACCCGGCGGGCGGGGAGGGCGCCGGAGAACTTCACCGTCGTCCAGTAACCGATCGGCACGTCCTCGTAGTACACCTCGACCTGCGCCGGGTGCTTCTCCGTCGCCTCCGCCTTGACGTGGTTGCGGGGCACCTTCTTCGTACGGAGGGTACGCACCGGCTCGGTCTTCCACGAGTCGGTCGACGGGTCCTGCGTCCACGCCTCGGAGGCGTCGAGAACCGGCAGCTTGCGGACGAAGGTGCCGATGTCGGTGAGCTGCTTCTCCAGGAAGAGGAGGTAGGAGACCGGGGCGTCCGCGACGATCACACGGCCGTCGATCGTGACGTCCGCGCGGGCCGCGCAGTTAGCCCGGTCCTTGGTGGCGGTCACGTCGAAGAGGCGGGTCAGCGCGGCGGCGGTGTCCCGCAGCACGTCCTCGGCCTTGATCTGTACCAGCGTCGACTCGGGCGGCAACTGCTCGCCCTCCTCGTCCTTCGGCTGGTACGTACGGGAGAGCCCGGCCAGCAACCCGGGCTTCTGGAGGCCGTGATGAGCGGCGGTGAGGTCCTGGTGGGCCTTGGACTTGACGCCCTTCTCCACCGCGATGATCTGATTGAGTTTCGCCACGCCACGGAAGTTAGCAGCGGCAACAGGTGTTCCTCCAGAGGTTTTTCGCCCGCCCTGACGCCAAGTACCGCCGCTCGCCCGCTCAGTGGCCGAGCAGCGCCAGCAGCACGCCCACCGGGTCGGTGCCCGGCATGGCGCGGGGCCACCAGTCCTCGCTGCCGGAGTCGGCCTCGTAGCCGTACCAGAGGTTGTCCCGGCCGAAGCGGAGCTGGAGTGTGCCGCCGGGGTGGGTGAGGTGGTTGCGCCAGGGCTGGAAGCGGGGGAAGTCGGCGGCCGCCAGGCCCGGGCGGGCCCGGTCGAACGGGCCGGCCGGGGGGTCCCAGGGGGTTTCCAGCACGGCGAGGCCCTCAGCGCCGCCCTGCCGCCAGGCGGCCACGGCACGGGCGAGGTCCGTGGTGTTGCGCCCGGTGGCGTGGGCGAGTTCGCGGTAGAGGGCCCGGGAGGTGGCGGTGAGCCCGGCGGTGGGTCCGGCGGCAGCCAGCCGCACGGCATCCTGCCAGGCACTCAGTCCGGCGAGCGGGTCGCGGCCGGTGGTGAGGATCGCGTGGGCGCGGGCCGCCGCGTCGGTGGCCAGCTGGTCCAGGGCCAGCGGATCGCGGGCACCGGGCAGTTCGGGGTAGGCGGGCGGCCTGCCGGGGAGAGCGGGCACGGGCAGCGAGGGCGGCAGCGGCGGCAGGTAGCGCTCGGCGAGCGCCTCCCGGGCGGGCACGGAGGGGGCTTCGGGAGCCTCGGGGCGCTCACGGGCGGCGTGCTCGGCGTTGCGCCGGGCGAGCTCGTCCAGGAGTTCGCGTTCACCGCGTCCGCGCAGGAGCAGCAGGACGAAGGGATCGGTGTCCAGCAGACGGGCCGTCTGGTAGCAGAGTGCCGCGACGTGTTTGCAGGGCAGCGCACGGTCGGGGCACGAGCAGGTCGGGTCGAGGTCGTCGACGGCCGGGAGCAGCCTGACCCCGGCGCCTTCGGCGGTGTCGACCAGGGCGTGCGGCATGGTCCTGGCCAGCAGCGCGGAGAAGTGTCCGGGGCGGGCGGCCACGGCGTCCAGCAGGGTGTCCCAGCCGCTCTCGGTGAAGACGCGGAGGCGGATCTCGGCGCGGTACGGGCGGGGCCTGCTGCCGTGCACGTACGCGACGACCCGGCCGGGGGTGACGGTGATCGCGGCGACGTGCCCCGAGTCGGCGTACGCGCGGCCGCGGGCGAGGCGGCCCTCGTCCAGCGAGAGCCCTTCCAGCGCGGCCACCCAGGCGCGACCCCACCAGCTGTCCGCGAAGGGCTCGCCTTCGGCGGACGTACGGGCGGGGACTGCCTCGAAGGTGCGGCGCAGGCCGTCCGGCCCCGGCCGGGCGGCGGGCGCGCGGCCCCCGGCCTGCGCCACCGGTGCACGGACGCCGAGGCTGCGGGCGCCGGCGGTACGCGCGTTCGGGGTGCGGGCACCGGGGTTACGGGCGCCGGGGCCGGGGCTCACGCGGGCCTCCGGAGGGCGACGAGGTCGGCGAGGTCGCGGTCGCTGAGTTCGGTCAGCGCGCTCTCGCCGCTGTCGCCCAGCACCGCGTCGGCCAGAGCGCGCTTGGACTCCAGCAGTTCGCCGATGCGGTCCTCGACGGTGCCCTCGGCGATCAGTCGGTGCACCTGCACGGGCTGCGTCTGTCCGATGCGGTACGCACGGTCGGTGGCCTGTTCCTCGACCGCCGGGTTCCACCAGCGGTCGTAGTGCACGACGTGGGCGGCGCGGGTGAGGTTGAGGCCGGTGCCGGCGGCCTTGAGGGAGAGCAGGAAGACGGGGACCTCACCCTGCTGGAAACGGTCCACCATGCGTTCGCGCTCGGCCACCGGGGTGCCGCCGTGCAGCAGCTGGGAGGGGACTGCACGGGCGGCGAGGTGGTCGGAGAGCAGCCGGGCCATCGAGACGTACTGGGTGAAGATCAGCACGGACCCGTCCTCGGACAGGATGGTGTCGAGCAGTTCGTCGAGGAGGGCGAGCTTGCCGGAACGGCCGTCCAGGCGCGGGGCGGCTTCCTTCAGATACTGGGCCGGGTGGTTGCAGATCTGCTTGAGCGAGCCGAGCAGCTTCATGATCAGGCCGCGCCGGGCGATCCCCTCCGAGGCCTCGATCCGCGCCATGGTCTCGCGGACCGCCGCCTCGTAGAGCGTGGCCTGCTCCCGGGTGAGGGAGACGGGGTGGTCGGTCTCCGTCTTGGGCGGGAGTTCGGGAGCGATACCGGGGTCGGACTTCTTGCGGCGCAGCAGGAAGGGGCGGACCAGCCGGGCGAGGCGTTCGACGGCTTCGTCGTTGCCCAGACCCGCCGCCGTACCGGTGTTCTCCGCGGCACGCGCGTGCCGGGAACGGAACGCCTTGAGGGAACCGAGCAGCCCCGGGGTGGTCCAGTCGAGGAGTGCCCACAGCTCGGAGAGGTTGTTCTCCACCGGAGTGCCGGTCAGCGCGACACGGGCGGGGGCGGGGATGGTCCGCAGTGCCTTGGCCGTCGAGGAGTGCGGGTTCTTGACGTGCTGCGCCTCGTCGGCGACGACCAGGCCCCAGCCGTGTCCGGCCAGCTGCTCCGCGCCGGAGCGCATCGTGCCGTAGGTGGTCAGCACGAATCCGGCCTCCTCGCCGGGCAGGGTGCGGTCCGCGCCGTGGAAGCGGCGGACGGGCACCCCGGGGGCGAAACGGTTGATCTCCCGGTGCCAGTTGCCGAGCAGCGAGGCGGGGCAGACCACCAGGGTCGGTGCCGGGTGGGCGCGGTGGAGGTGCAGCGCGATCAGGGTGATCGTCTTGCCGAGGCCCATGTCGTCGGCGAGGCAGCCGCCGAGGCCGAGCGAGGTCATCCGGTCCAGCCAGGTCAGACCCCGCAGTTGGTAGTCGCGGAGCGTGGCCCGCAGACCGGGAGGCGGCGCCAGGACGGTGTCCTCGTCGAGGATGCGGGCGCGCAGGGCGGCGAGGGCACCGGTCGGTACGGCCTCCACCTGCTCGCCGTCGAGCTCCGCGCTGCCGGTGAGGGCGACGGCGAGGGCTTCGACGGGTTCGAGGAGACCCAGCTCCCGCTTGCGGGCCTTGCGGACGAGGCCGGGGTCGACGACCACCCACTGGTCGCGCAGCCGCACCACCGGCCGGTGCGATTCGGCGAGGCGGTCCATCTCGGCCTCCGTCAGCGGCTCGTCGCCGAGGGAGAGCTGCCAGTCGAAGGCGAAGAGGCGCTCCGCGTCGAAGAAGGAGGTCCCGTCGGTGGCCGAGCCCGGGGCGGGGCGGACGACGGCGGACGCGGTGAGCGAGCGGGCGAGCTCGCGCGGCCAGTGGAGGCTGACGCCGAGATCCGCGAGACGGGCCCCGGCCGCACCCAGCAGCTCGTACAGCTCGTCCTCGGTGACGGCGAGCACGTCGGGCACGGGCTGATCGAGCAGGCGTTCGAGCGGCGCCCATGCCCGGGCAGCCCGGCGCAGCGCGAGCACGGTGTCGACCCGGGCGCGCGGCCCGAACGTCTCGCCCGCGAGGCCGTCCCAGAGGGCTGCCGCGTCGGTGACCCGGGTGGGGTCCGCGAGGCTGTGCACCTGGACGACGGCCGCCCCGGCGTGCCGGACGGCAGCGTCGTCGGGACCGCCGGACCCGCCGTCGGGGGCGCGGCTGTCGGCGCTGTCGAAGAGCTCGAAGGCGGACAGGTCGAGCCGGAGCGAGACCTGCACGCCGGCGTCCAGCCCCGCGGCGACCTCGACGGCCCAGGCGGCGACGCCGGGAAGGTGCTGTGCCTCCCTGGCCGCGAAGGGCGACCCGGACGCGAAGGCGGCGGCGGGGGTACGGGGCAGGGTGTCGGCGACCGCGTCCAGGAACGCTCCGACGAGGAACTCCGGATCGGCGAGGCGCAGCGGGGCCGTGTCGGGCAGCGGCACGGCGTACCCCTCGGGCGGCAGGGCCGCGGCGACGGCCCGCAGATGGGCCACGTCCGTGGCGTCGCGGGGGCCGGCCCGCCAGGCGTCGTGGTCCTCGGGGGTGAGCCCGGGCAGCATTCGTCCGCGCGCCACGAGGTTCAGGGCGTGCAGGGCCGCCGCTCCCCAGCAGCGGGTGGACGGGTGCGCGGAAGGCAGATGCCGGGCCCCGGCGAGCAGCGGCACGGCGTCCACGACCGGCACCAGCAGGGCGGGCACCCGGCTGCACTTGACCCCTTGTGCGCCATGGCCGCGGACGACGGCGATCTCCTCCACGACCGGACCGTCACCACCGGGGGACTCCCCGGCATCCGCTCCCCCCGTGCCGCTCAGGTGGTCCGCCGGGTCCCAGCCGGTGTCCTCGGGGTCCCAGAAAGCGATCCGTCCGTCCCTCGGGAGGGCGGCGGGCAGGAAGACGGCCGCACGCCGCAGCAGACGGTCCGTCTCCGTGCCGGACAGCTCCCGCACCGCCATACCACCCACCCCTCCCGCTCTCGTCCGGGCGCGCCCGCGCCTCGTCCCGATGTCACCGTCGGTGTCCTTCCCGACCCCGTCGAGTCTAGGCGGGCGGTCTGACAGAGCCGGACGCCGCCGGCGTCGAGCCAGGTCATCGATGGTTCCGGGCCTGACGTACACGTCGCACCTCAGGGTGAGGCCGCCCGGACCTCAGTTCCGGGCGGCCTCGACCGTGGGGGCCGGACGCCCAACGGTCCCGACGCCCGAGGTCCGGCTCCGGCCGGTCCCGCCCCCGGACGCCCCCGCGCCGGACAGCCCCGGCTCCGGCCGGTTTCGGACCTGCCGACTCCGGGAGCCGCGCCGGCCCGAGGTCGTGGCCTCAGTGCCGGGTGAGCCGGTCCGACCGGGGCTGAGGCCATCACCCTGGGGCCTCAGTGCCGGGTGAGCCGGTCCGACCGGGGC
>NZ_JBHWZJ010000094.1:0-22381 GCF_042728415.1 Streptomyces sp. NPDC060198
TCCTTGCCGCCGGAGAAGAGGATCACCGGCCGCTCGAACTCCCCCGCCACCTCGCGGAAGATGTGCACCGCCTCCGACTCCAGCGAGTCCAGGTGCGAGCGTCGGGGGCCCGGGGTGCCGGAGTGCGGGGTTTTCGGACCCGGGGTTCCGGGGTGCGCGCGTTCCGGTGCCGTCGGGCGGGGGCCGGTGGGGGTGCCGGTGCGGGGCGCCGGGCCGGTGTGCGTACCGGCTTCCCTCGCGGGGCCGTTCGCGGGGGAACCTGCGGTGGGGGTGCCGGTCGTGAGGGTGTCGTTCATGCGGGGTCCTCCCCGTCGTGCGGGACCGGCGCGCCGTGGCGGTCCGGTCCGTCGAGCAGTTCCAGGACGGCCTCGGCCGATTCGGCCACCGTCCGGTGGTGGGCCTCGATCCGCAGATCGGGCGATTCGGGTGCCTCGTACGGGTCGTCCACGCCGGTGAGGCCGCTGATCTCGCCCGAGGCCTGCTGGGCGTACAGCCCCTTCACGTCGCGTACCGAGCAGACGTCCACCGGGGTCGCGACGTGGACCTCCAGATAGCGGGTGCCGCTCTTCGCGTGCCGGGCACGGACGGCCTCGCGGCTGTCGGCGTACGGGGCGATGACCGGGACGACGGCGACGACACCGTTGCGGGCGAGGACCTCGGCGACCAGTCCGATGCGCTGGACGTTGGTGTACCGGTCCTCGCGGGAGAAGCCGAGCCCGGCCGAGAGGAACGTACGGATCTCGTCTCCGTCCAGCACCTCGACCCGGCGGCCCGACGCGCGCAGCCGCTCCTCGACCGCGCGGGCCACGGTGCTCTTGCCGGAGCTGGGCAAGCCGGTCAGCCACACGGTGGCGCCACCGGACGGAATGCGGCAGGCATTCAGCACGGGTACCCCCAGGCGCGGGAGATGTCGCGCAGTCGCGCGGGGACTTCTTCGGCGGAGGGCAGAGCGCGGGCCTGCTGGATTCGACCGGATTTGATGTTGTCGCTCCAGTCCCCGATGAATGCCTGGAAAGGGCCGTGGTCCTGTTTTCCGTAGTTCAGCATTTCCGGCGTCCAATCGACGCCGATGAATTCGCAGATTTCCTTGGTGACGGCAGCGGGGTCCTCCGTCAATTCCTCGTACCGCACGGTGAGGCCGGGCAGGGCGGCGCGCGCCTCGTGGACGGCGTCCACGTACGTCTTCACCTCGGACACGGTCGCGTCGAGGTCGCGGTCGGGGCGGCCGTTGATGAGCGAACTGACCATGGAGGCCGGGTGGCGGAGGAGGAAGACGAACCGGGCGTCGGGCCAGGCCTCGTGGAGCCGCCGCCAGATGAGGGCGTTGCCCGGCGTCTTGTCGACGATGACGTCCTTGCCGCTGTGCACCAGCTCGCGGTGGAGGACCCGGTCCCAGAGCAGGTGTTCCAGTTCTTCCCGGTCAAGGCCGAGTTTGTCCATCGCCTTCTCGCTGTACGCCTTCTGCAGGCGCACCTCCAGGGTGCGCAGGTGCATCTCGTGCGGGGCGCGCACCGACGGGTGGCTGTTGAGCAGTACCCGCAGCAGGGTCGAGCCGGAACGTACGGAGGAGATGACGAAGACGGGGTCCGGAACCAGCCGCGCGCCCCGGGGGGCGGGCCTCGCGGGTGCCGGTCGTCGGGTGGTCGTCGCGCCCACGCGGTTCCTCAGGGCGCGCAACGTCCGGCGGGCCCGGCGGCCGGCCGCCCTCACCCGTGGGTCGTGCTGGAGCATTCGGTTCGTACCTCCTCGGACATGCGGAATTCCGCACTGCGTACCCCGAGTTTTATTACGGGTTCATTAAACGGCCGTGATTCGAAACTGTGCCGCGCGTGAGATCTTTCTGAGATATTGATGAGAAAGGGGGTTGTGTTACCGTCGCCTGCGTGCGGAAAGATATAATTCCAGGAGTCGATTTCCGGAACGGGGTGGAGGAATCGCCGCCGTCGCCGGACGGGACGGCGCGGGGCGAGCGAGCCCCGGGGGAGGGCCGTGGGGACCTGGCCGGTCCGACCCGACTTCTCGTCACCGGCGGAGCGGGCTTCGTCGGTTCCGCTTACGTACGCCATGTGCTGGGCCCCGACGGGCCGGGCGACGTGACCGTCACCGTTCTGGACAAGCTGACCCACGCGGGCACCCTGACCAACCTCACGACCGTGCTCGCCGACCCCCGGTTCGGCTTCGTGCACGGGGACGTCTGCGATCCGGCGGTCGTCTCCCGGCTGGCCGCCCGGCATGACGAGATCGTGCACTTCGCGGCCGAGACGCACGTGGACCGGTCGGTCGACGGTACGGCCGTCTTCGTGTCGACCAACGTGCTCGGTACGCAGACCCTCGCGGAGGCCGCCCTGCGCGGCGGGGTCCGCAGGTTCGTCCACATCTCCACCGACGAGGTGTACGGCCCCGGCGGCGCGGGCCCGCGGGCCGAGGAGGCCCCGCTCGCCCCCGACTCCCCGTACTCGGCGTCGAAGGCGTCCTCCGACCTGATCGCGCTGGCCCACCACCGCACCCACGGACTGGACGTCCGCGTCGTCCGGGCGGCCCGCACCTACGGCCCGCACCAGTTCCCCGAGCACACCGTGCCGTCCCTCGTGACCCGCCTGATGGCCGGCCTCGACGTGCCGCGCGGGAGCGGGGGCACGCGGGTGCGGGACTGGCTGCACGTCGAGGACCACTGCCGGGGCATCGAACTCGCCCGGACCCGGGGGCGCCCCGGCGGTACGTACAACCTCGGCGGTGGCGCGGAGCTGAGCGAGGAGCAGCTGAGCGGGCTCCTGGCGGAGCTGTGCGGCGGTCCTCCGGTGGACCGCCGCACAGGGGCGTTCCCGCGTAGGGACGACGTCCCGCGACCCCGCGCAGCCCGGTCGCGCGCCTGTTCGGAACTGGGCTACCGGCCGCGCCGCTCGCTCCCCGAGGCGCTCGCCGAGACCACCGCCTGGTACCGGGACAACCGTGCCTGGTGGGAGCCCCTCACCTCCTGACCGGGCCCGGCCCGCAGGGGTGCGGGCGGGGAAGCGGGCGGAGGGGCTTGCGCGCGGGGGCAGGGCGGGGTCCGGGCGGGGCTTGCGCGCGGGGCAGGGCGGGGCATTCCGGGCGGGGGCGGACCGGAACGAAGTACTCAACTCGACCTGTTGACGGTTCTCGGACACTCAGACGAGGTCAAGGCAGTGTCCTAACGTCACGTCACTCGGTTAGATGAGTGTGGACACCAGAACGCCTCGGTTCGACGATCAACCCGCCCTGAGCATGACCAAGGTGGACAGCGACCCCGCGCAGGTCATCGTCAACCACGCCAGCTTCCGGGTGCAGCTTCCCCCGGGTCAGCGCGCACGGCTGCGGGGTGCGCCTCCGGTCGGCGCCGCACGCGTCCCGGCGATGAGCGGAGCGGGGGGGCGCAGGCGGGCCCCGGTCGTCTGGAGCGGGAGGTCGGAACCGGGCGACCCGGGGGCGTCGGGCCTGCTCCAGGCCGTACGCAACTCCTCCACCGGCCACCTGGACGGTCGCACGGCCACCGGTGCCACCCGCCTCGTCCCGCACCTGGACGAGACGCAGCCCAACCCGGTGCTGCCGTCCTCGCGGCGCACGGGCGGCCCGCTCCTCCCGCCCATGCGGAAGGCGGTCGGCGCGTACGACGGGACCGGCCCCGCGTACGACGGCGCGAGCAGTGGGTACGACGGCGCCTTCGACCGGTACGACGAGAAGTTCGGCGACGGCCGGTTCGGCGACGACCGGTTCGAGGACGACCCGGACGAGGACCCCGAGGTCCGTGACCGGCGGACCGCCGGCGACTCCGTCCGGCACGCCTACTACCCGGGACGCCGCATGAACCTGGGCGTCGTCCTCTTCCCGCTCCGCGTCTTCCTCGGCTTCATCTCCATCTACGCGGGCATGGGCAAGCTCAGCGACCCCGTCTTCTTCGACGGCGGCGAACGCGGCTCCATGGTCAAGTGGCTGAACTCGCTCCACCCGTGGGAGGCGGCCGAACCGCTGCGCGATGCCGCCCTCACGCACCCGGTCGGCGCCGGACTCACCGTCGCCTTCCTGCAGGTCGTCGTCGGTGTGCTCACCGTCCTCGGCCTCTGGCAGCGCGTCGCCGCCGCCTTCGGCGCGCTGCTCTCCGCCGCGCTGCTGGTGACGGTCAGCTGGCACACCGTCGCCGTGTTCGACGCCCCGGACATCATCTTCCTCGCGGCGTGGAGCCCGCTCGTCATCGCGGGCGCCCCGGTCTACTCGGTGGACGCCCGCCTCGCCGGCGAGGCGTGGCGCCGGCTCGGCCCGCGCTCCGGGATCTGGGATCTGCGCAGCCGGGTCCTTCGGCGCGGATCGGTCCTGGCGAGCGTGGTCGTCGGACTCACGCTGCTCGTCGGCTCCGTACTGGGTGGCGCGGTCCGTTCCACCCAGGTCGTGACCGTGCCCGGCCCGAACGAGAAGCCGACCAACCAGCTTCCCGGCGTACCGCTCCCGGAGGAGACCCCCGAGAAGCCCAAGGTGCCGAAGAAGCCGGTCCGGGAGAACACCCCCGTGCCGTCCCGCTCCGTCGCCCCGGCGACCCCGTCCGCCGAGCGCACCAGCCCGAGCAGCGGGGCCACCGCCGGAGAGGCCTCCACCGGTACGGGCGCCGAGCCGAGCGCCACGCAGGGCACCGTCCAGCAGCCCTCACGGCAGGAGACGCCTCCGCAGGCACCTCCGTCCACCAGCGCCGGCCCGTCCTCCTCGGGTTCCACCACCGGCGGGGGCGACGGGGGCGGCGCCACCGGCGGCGACTCCTCGGACCCGTCCGACGGCGACAGCGGTGCCGGAGACTCGACCTCCGGCGGCGGCCGGAACCCGCTCGGCGGCCTCCTCGGCTGAGGGCGTACCCGGGCAGTACGTGGCCCCGGTAGCACGTGGAAGAGGTCCCACCGGAACGTCCGGTGGGACCTCTTCCACGTTCACGTTCGGGACCGCGTGGGCGTACGGGTACGGGTCGGGCACCGAGCCTGGGTACGTACGCGAACAGCACCGTCGCTGCCGGATGGGCCGGATGGGCCGGATGGGCCGGGTGGGCCGGGGCCGGGTGGGCCGGATGGGCCGGATGGGCCGCGGGGGTCAGCCGGAGTGCGCGCCGAGTTCCTTGGCGGCCTCGGTCAGGTCCTTGGCCGTGTCGATGGCCCGCCAGTAGGCGCCCTGCGGCAGCGGGTATCCGGCGAGCAGACGCTCGCGGGCCAGCCGCGGGAAGGTGGTCCGCTCGTGGTCGCCCCGGTCGGGCAGCAGCTCCGTGAAGGCCGGGGAGAACACGTACACACCGGCGTTGATCAGGTACGGGGACGGCGGCGACTCGATGAAGTCGGTGATGTGCCCGAACGCGTCCGTCTCCACGGCACCCCACGGAATGCGCGGACGGGCCAGGGCGAGCGTGGCCGTGGCGTCGCGCTCCGCATGGAACGCGGCCATCTCGCGCAGCGAGAAGCGGGTCCAGATGTCGCCGTTCGTGGCGTACCAGGGCTGCTGCGGATCGGGCAGCCGGGCGGCGGCGTACTTCAGCCCACCGCCACGCCCCAGGGGCTCGTTCTCGACGACCGTCATCACGTTCAGCGGGAGGACGGCGGAATCCAGCCACTCCTGGAGCACTTCGGCAAGATGGCCACACGAGATCACGACGTCGGTGACGCCCTCGGCGGCCAGCCAGGAAAGCTGATGGCCGATGATCGGGGTCCCGGTGCCCGGGATCTCGACCATCGGCTTGGGACGGTCATCGGTGTACGGGCGCAGCCGCGACCCCTGGCCACCGGCCAGGACCACGGCTTGCGTCGGATACGTATGCAGCATGCCAGGCACGATATGCCGTGCCGGCCGGTCACGGTCCGCAGTGCGGGTCAGCTGAACTGTGCGACGCCCGAGGCGAACGAGGTGTCGCAGACCGGCCGCGAGAAGCGGTGCGCGCGCGTCGGGCCGTACTGCTCGACGGCCGCCTTGCCCAGCGCCTTGGCGATCGACATGCAGTGGCGGGCGAGCGAAGGCTTCTCCTCCACGGCCCGCTGAAGGTCCGTCAGGGCGACGCCCGGGTCCTTCTCCTTGAGTTCGACGAGCAGCTTCTCGCGCAGGATGTCCTGCGGCGCGAGGGGCTTGGCCTTCTGCGACACGGTCGCCGAGGCCGTGGTCAGCAGCTGTGTATCCGTGTTCGGCGCTGACCACGGCACGCGGGTGACCGCGAGCGTCCCGGACAGGACCATGACGACGGGCAGGACGAAGGCGAGAGTTCGGCCGATTCGGCGCGCGGTGTGGGTCACGCAGCGAGCGTAGCGTTCCGTGATGAATCGACGACCTTCCGTCACTCTCGCGGGGGAGAGTTCGAGCGCATTTTTCGAATCCGAGGTTGACGAGGAGGGGTGAAATGCCCCGAGTGGGGCCAGTATTCACCGCTCGCGCCGGTCCCGAACGCCAAACCTGCCGGACCGCGGGGGTGCGCACGACGGCGGTGGGAGTGCGTACGACGGTGGTGGGAGTGCGTACGACGGTGGTGGGGGTGCGTACCGACGGTGGCGGGGGTGCGTACGACGACGGTCCCGCCTCCTCGGAAGGAGACGGGACCGTCGGTGCGTTCAGCCGCTGCGGGCGGTCAGGCGCCCGTGCAGTGGTGCTCCCCAGCCCGGGAGCGTGGGTCGATCAGGCGGTGAGGCGCTCGCCCGTCGAGGTCGCGAAGACGTGCAGCTCGTCCGGACGCGGGACGACGTGCAGCTTGGTGCCCTTCTCCGGGACGGCGCGGCCACCGACGCGGACCACGAGGTCCTTGTGCTGGCCGCCGACCTCGGCACCGCCGTAGACGAAGCCGTCGGCGCCGAGCTCCTCGACGACGTTGACCGAGACGGCGAGGCCGGCCGGGGCGTCGGCGGAGGCCTTGGAGAGGCCGGTCGCGGCGGCGCCACCGTGCTCGACGATGTCGAAGTGCTCCGGGCGGATGCCGACCGTGACGGTGGTGTCACCACGGTTGGCGGCGGCGGTGAGCGCCTCGCGGGAGACCGGGACGACGCTGTTGCCGAACTTCACGCCACCGTCGGTGATCGGGACCTCGATGAGGTTCATCGCGGGGGAGCCGATGAAGCCGGCGACGAAGAGGTTGGCCGGGCGGTCGTACATGTTGCGCGGCGAGTCGACCTGCTGGAGCAGACCGTCCTTGAGGACCGCGACACGGTCGCCCATGGTGAGGGCCTCGACCTGGTCGTGGGTGACGTACACGGTCGTGATGCCGAGGCGGCGCTGCAGCGAGGCGATCTGCGTACGGGTGGAGACACGGAGCTTGGCGTCGAGGTTCGACAGCGGCTCGTCCATGAGGAAGACCTGCGGCTCACGCACGATGGCGCGGCCCATCGCCACACGCTGACGCTGACCACCGGAGAGCGCCTTCGGCTTGCGGTCCAGGTAGTCGGTGAGGTCCAGCATCTTGGCGGCCTCTTCGACCTTCGCCCGGATGTCGGTCTTGTTGACGCCAGCGATCTTGAGCGCGAAGCCCATGTTGTCCGCGACGGTCATGTGCGGGTACAGCGCGTAGTTCTGGAACACCATGGCGATGTCCCGGTCCTTCGGCGGCAGGTGCGTGACGTCGCGGTCACCGATGCGGATGGCGCCGGCGTTGACGTCCTCAAGACCCGCGAGCATGCGCAGGGAGGTCGACTTGCCACAACCGGAGGGACCGACGAGGACGAGGAACTCGCCGTCCGCGATGTCGATCTCGAGCTGGTCCACCGCGGGCTTCGTGGAGCCGGGGTAGATGCGGGACGCCTTGTCGAACGTGACACTGGCCATGCTGATGCTTCTCCTTCACCGGCAGGAACGTGCCGGACGATCCGAGTAACGGAGTGGTCTGGTCCACTCGGGTGAACCCGATGCGACGCTACCTGGCGTTTTCCGATCTGTCTGTAGTCCAGGCCACGTGAATTTCACGTCCTGGACACACGCCGCATTGGTTACACTGCACGGGCACGCGCCCGCGCTCGCCTCCTTAGCTCAGTCCGGCCAGAGCAACGCACTTGTAATGCGTAGGTCGTCGGTTCGAATCCGACAGGGGGCTCACTGCGAACCCCAGGTCACATAGCCCGTGACCTGGGGTTTTCTGCTGCCCGAGGGTGTGACGCGGAGGTGCTTGGGACGGTAGGGATCACTTGCGTGAGCGGTGCGTGAGCGACCTGCCGCCGACTTCTGCCCTTGGGCCCGGCTCTCCTGCCTCTGGCCGCTCGAACCATTGGAGGGGGAGGGCGTCAGGTGACCGGCCCTTGTGGCCTCGCCGCCGAGAACGGCCTGCTCGGTCGTTGTACCCCTGAGCACCCTTTGCGGTCAGTGGCCGCGAGGTCGGTGTGATCCAGCCCCGAGCCCGCGCTGGTGTGCGGGTGCTGCTCGCGTCGGGCCCCCAACGGCTGTTTTGGCGAAAGTCGTCAGACTGGTGGGCCCGGCAGAGAGAATGATCGGCATGGTTGCGATCATCAGATGCACGAAGGACGAGGCTGCTCACCTCGAATGGCAAGAGGGCCTGTTTCCGGCTTCCGGACGTCGTGAGTGGACGTGGACAACTACGCGGCTCAAAAGGTTCTGGACCAAGGGCAGTCACATCACGTTGATTGCGACTCCCGATAGGTACGGCCTCTTGCGCGTGACGAGGCTGGGTTACACAAAGCGACTGCGTCAGGTCGCCGATTTGCAGCAGAAGCTTGAGATCTCCCACGTCACCCTGCTCTCAAATCCTGAGGAACTGGTCAAAATTCTCGCGCTGTTGGCCCCCCGGCATCGCGTGCATCTACTGAGGTTTAACTCGTGGTGTCGTTACGCAGATCTGATGGTCAGGCCGGTCTCGGTGAGGCAGCCGTCGATGAGGCTGCTGCGGTACTGGATGTGCCGTAGGCCGCTCCGGACCGTGCGGATGAGGTGGTCTGGCGTGGAGAAGGCGACGTTGGAGAGCCAACCGCGACGTAGCAGGGACCAGATACCTTCGACGGGGTTGAGGTCGGGGGCGTAGGGCGGCAGGTAGAGGATGGTCAGCCAGTCACGGGAGTCGGCGAACTCCCGTAGACCTGCGGCTTTGTGGACGTTGAGGTTGTCCCAGATGAGGACGATCGGGCCGCCGAGCTGTTGGTGGGCTGCGGTCAGCAGGTCGCGGTAGTCGCGCCAGGAGAAGCTTTTGCGCCCGTCACGGTTGCCGTCGTCCCGTCGAGGCCGGTAGATCAGCCGGGATCGGTGGCCGGGTTTGTAGCAGGTCAGCGCGGCGATCGATATCCGCCTGCGCGAGCGGCCGCGGACACGCACCACCGGGGTCCTCCCGCGCTGGGACCAGGTCCTGGCTTGCGACGGCGTCATGGAGAAGCCGGCTTCGTCCTCGAAGACCAGCCAGGCTCCACGGGCCGCCGCTAGCCTTCCGCGCGGGGCCACACCTCCTTGACCCACCCGGACACTGCCTCGTCGTCCCGCTCCATGGCCCGACGGGCCGGGGCCTGGCAGGACCAGCCGTTGCGCACCAACAGCTTGCGGACGCCCTGAATCGTGTACGTGAGGTGGAAGCGCCGTCCGATCACCGTCTTCACACGGTTCAGAGTCCAGCGCTGGTCTTCCCAGCCGTGCGCGGCCGGCCCTTTGGCCAGCTCGGACTCCAGCTGAGCGAACTGCTTCTCACTCAGTCGCGGCAGCGACGCGGGCCCCTGCGACCGCAGGGATCGTGGGCCGCCCTCGGCCCACGTGTGACGCCACCGCTGCACCGATCGGACACTGACCCGCAGATCCCTGGCGATCGCCGTACTGCCCTCGCCCCGAGCGAACCGCTCGGCTGCCTGGAGCCGTAACTCCTCGCGCCTGCGCTGTCGTTCAGCGGTCAACCCGCCACCCTGTGGATACCTCATCCTCCCGTGATACCGCAGGCAGACACCCCCGTCAGCCCTTATGACTTCACGAGTTCAATCTCAGTAGTAGCCGGGTCTTAGGCATCCCCGAAGGGCTTTCCGGAGAGTGAGTCTCATGTTGTCAGTCCTGGAACGACAGCTCAGACCAGGTGTTTGACAGCAGTTTAATTCCCTGCATGCCCTAAGACGGGCTGTCGCGAGGGAGGCGCTATGGCCCACCTCAAGGGCTGGCGCCTTCCTCGGGAACTTCGCTGTGGCACAAGCCGACTCACGGTCTAAGTGAAGGCGTCACCCCGCGTTTCAACACGGGATTAGACACAGCTCAGTTATCTGCGATGGTCGGAGATCAACTCAAGATACCGGGTGTACTGGGTATCGGCGATCTGGCGGTTACGGACGAGGCTTCCTTCTTCCATTCGGTACGTGCGTTCGGGGTCACCTTTGAAGGAGAGCCAGTTAAAGGACGTGGTCACCCAAACGTCGTCGTAGACGAGAACCTTTGCGTGAGTACTCTTCAGGCGCGTGAAGCTGAATTTGTCGCGGTAGCGGTCGGCGAGGTTGGTGAGTTTACGGACGGAGGCCGAGTCGGTCTTGGTGTCGTTCTCTTCGTAGCCGTAGGCGATGTCTACTTTGACGCCTTGGTTAACCCGTCGTTCAAGGTTGCTAAGGAAGTCGGTGGTGATGATCGCGTTCTTAATCCATGGTGAGATGATTAGGATTCGGCGGCGAGCGTTGGTGAGTGCATCGTAAAGGACGTCCGGGTGCTCGAAGACGCCGATGGCTCGGATCTCGTTTGCCTGATGCCGCCGCTGAACTGCCGGAGGGCCGGGCGTCGGCGCCTGGGCGCCGAGCTGGAACGCGGCCTGTTCTGCACGGTGCTGGGTGACCTCCTGTAGCGGCACGCGGGCCTTTTCAAGGTCCGGGTCCAGGAGAGGTCGTTCTGGGGGTGGCGCCACGGTGATGCCGAGCGCCTTGGCGCCGCCGTGACCGATGAGGGCGAGTTCGTGCGCCTGACTGAGTTCGCCATCAACGACGATGCCGACTTCGACGTCGGTACGGTCTGGGTCGGCGTACACCAGGAGTTTGACTGGCAGAACACGGCGAGCTGGGGCCTGGGAGATACTTTTGACCTGGAGGACTTCGCGCTTGTTGTTGCCGTTCTCGCGGAGCAGAGCGGTGATTTCCGCGGCGGTGATGGCTCCGTCGTTGACGGGCCCGGACTGCGCCACGGGCAGCATGATCATGTCGTGTTCCTCGGCCTGCCCGCGCGGGATGGTGGTGCGGCGGTCGTAGGGGGCAACCTTCCACAGCATCTGGTCATAGACGAGGGGCTGGTTGACCCGCACGGGCGCTACCGCAGCGGCCTTCTGAGCGGTGAGGTGACCCTTGTCGGTGAGACGCAGACCGGGGGCCCGGTCTGCGTCTGCTGCGGTGGGGCGGGCCCATTTAAGGTCATCTGAACCGAACAGCACGGCGATGGTCCGCTCGACCATATTTTCAGGCAGGCCAAGCAGGCCGGCGATGCCACGCGCACTGCTCACGTTGTGCTCGACCAGCCGCAGTACAAATTCCTCCATGAGCGGGAGGTCCTTGCTGTCCTGGGCGAGGACCTCGGCGGTGATCCGGGCGACGGGCAGTGCGGCATCCGCGATCTGGATCAGTTCGAGTCCGGGACGAGTGTTGTGGAAGCGGAGGGCCAAGAGGCTGTCGTCGCCGAAGGCAGGGCTAGAGGTAGGCATTGCGGATCTCGCAGTCTTCCGGGTGGCCGCTCATGTAGTCGAGGACGTCGCGCAGGGCGCCTGGCTTGCTGCGGCAGAAGCCGGCATCGCCGACGATAATCAGGCCGTAGCGGGCACGGGAGAGTGCGACGTTAATGCGGCGCCAGTACGGCTGACCAAGGAATCCGAAGCGGCCGCTGAGGTTACTGCGGGTCACGGAGAACACGACGAGATCGCACTCTCGGCCCTGTACCGCGTCGACGGAGAGTACTTCTGGAGCGATGTGCTTGAGCCTCAAGGAGGCTAGGCGCTTGGTGAGTTCTTCGACCTGGCGACCGTAGGGGGCGATCAGCAGGACATCGAGGCGCTTGCCGTTGGGAGTCTTGATTACACCCTTGTCGATGGCCCGGTCGATCACTTCCAGGCGTCGCATGGCGAGCTGGCCCTCAAGACGGTTGGAGATACTGGTCTGCGCGGCGGACTGCTCGTCCTCGCGGCGGTTCGGTAGGGCGCTGGTGTCCAGCCAGAGAACGGGCTTGTTGACCGTGCTGTAGCCGGGAAGGGCATGATCGTTCGGCGAGATCAGCTTGTTGTCGTAGAAGCAGCTGCTGATCATGTTGCCGATCGCCGGAATCATCCGGTATTGCTCGCGCAGTAGATGCTTGACGGGAGCCTTGGTGGAGTTAGCGAAGTACTGGAATAGGGTGGTCTTCACCAATTCAGGGATAAGCTGGTGATCGGCCATGATCTTCTCGTCGCGCAGCAGATCCTCATCGATGGGAGGCAGCTGGTTGGTGTCGCCGACCAGCACCCACCGCTTGGCCCTGGCCATCGGCACCAGCGCCTCGGTGGCAGTCGCTTTGGACGCCTCGTCGAAGATACACAGGTCGAATTCGAGGTCCCGGGCCGCCGGGTGACCGAGAAATCCGAGCGCGGTCCCGCCGATGACACGCCGGGTGCGCAGGAAGCCGGCGATCAGGTTCTGGTCGGTGCCGATACGCTGCAGCCATTCGCCCTGCAGGCTCAGCAGGTGCATCAGTTCCCGTCCGGGCCCGGCCGGGCCGAGAAGTACCTCGACGACGTCGCGGGCGTCGGCGGCACTCATTTCCTCGCGTAGGGTGAGCTCGCCGTCGAGCATTGTCTGCACGTCGGCGAACAGCTCCGCCCGCTGTTCGAGGAGCTGCTCTCGGCGGGCCCGGGTGGTGACGACTTCCTCGCCGAGCTCCCTGGCTGAGGTGGTGCGCTCAGGCACAGGCTGGTTCGCCAGCTCGTCGAGGCGAGTTGTCACGTGGGCGAGGTTGGCGGCCACGGCAGCGAGTTCTTCCAGCACCAGGGCCGCCTTAAGGTGGCTGGGCTGCTGGCCGCTGTTGGCGGCCACATTCTCCAGATGCCGTTCTGCGCGTGTGCGGACGCCCTGGGTCCACTTCTTGACTTGCCGGTCGAGCAGCAGCGGCTGGGCGCTTTCTGCGACGCGTGGATCGTCAACGCGGCCGAGGCGGACGAGTTCGGTGATGCCTGCGTCTTCAAGACGCTTGAGGGCGTTGTCGATGGCGATGTGGGTCTGGCTGACGATGAGGATGCGTGCGGCGGGGTGCCGACTGAGGGTCTGCTCGACAATCTCGGCGATCACGGTGGTCTTGCCGGTGCCGGGTGGCCCCTCGACGAGCAGCAGGTCCTGAGTGCCTAGGGCGTGGGCGACGACATCTCGTTTGCTTGAGTCGAGATCGGCGCGGACCCAGGTGGTGACTTCGGTGGGCGGACCAACCTCAACGGACGTGGGGTTTGCGATGATCTGCCGCAGGTCGGGATTGGCAGTCTGTTCAGCGGCGACCGCTGTGAGCGCGTCGCGCTGCCGGTTGATCGCGTTTTGGCTGGGTCCGAGAAAGGGCAGCAGCACACCCCGGGCAGGCAGGACGGCCTGGGGACGCGTCATCCGCAGGACGACGGTGTCGTCGGTACGGTTGGTGATTTCACCACGGTCGATAGGTCGGCTGTGGGGGTACTCTGCGACCGACCACTCTTCGCCGATTTCCGCGGTGGTATCGGGCGCGGCCAGATGGAAGACCCGGGTGCGGCCGCCGCCCTCCAACCGCTCGTACTGAATCGGCTGCCGTCCGTTAGCCGCCACCTCCTCGCGGGCTTCCAGGACGCGGCGCCAGCCGTCGAATAGGTCGCCGAGCTGCTGGCGCTTACCCTCCTTGGCCAGGGTCTCGCGCGCATCTAGTTCCGCGTTGAGGCTGTCCAGCAGCAGGTTGAGGCCGTCGTACGCCGGGTCCTCGCCAGGGTCGTTGAACGTCCAGGTGAGGATGGGGCCGAGTTTGAGGGCGAACGCACGGCGCTTGGCCATCCATTCCTCTGCTCGTTCCTCCGCTGAGACGATTACGCACCGGTCACGTTGACCCTCGTCGTTGACCAGGCGTAGGAACAGGCTCTGGCCGAACACTCGCACCGTGCCGGTGTCGACCTCGTCGCTCTGCGCGTTGTAGCCGTAGTCGACGTGCACGGTGCCGGAGATGTCCGCCAGCACGGTGTTCTTCACAGCGTCCCAGTCGATCTCTTCGCTGGCCGGGGCGGCGCTGAGGCTTTCGGCCGCGCGACGGGTCATCTTCAACCAGAGGGAGTTGCGTTGGCGGGCATCACGGTTTTCGCAGACCCGCTCGGCCTCCAGGAGCCGGTGCTCCAGGACGATAGCGTTGGCTGGACGCTTTTTAGGGTCGAAGTCGATGCAAGTTCTAAGGACATTGCGGACCTCGGTGTCGAGTTCCAGACCGTCGAGGACTGTCGCCAAATCGTGGTAGTCACGTGCCTGGCTTCGAGAGAGGACCTGAATGGCCAGGACCGCATAGGCGTACACGTCACGGACGTACGGGACTGCCTCACTCTGCTCGGGCGGCGAGTATAGGGCGGACCGGAAGTCCGCTACCGTCTCGTCGGTCACGGCCGCGGCCTTGGACAGAATCTTGGCGATCCCGAAGTCGGCGAGCTTCACGGTGCCGTCACTGGTCAGCAGGACGTTTCCCGGCTTCAGATCACGGTGCTCGATCTCCTTCTCGTGGGCATACGCGAGCGCGGAAACCAGCGGTCTGGCTGTACGCGTGAAATAGGCAGACCAGTCAAGGGGGCGGCCGTCTGCCATCTCGTCCTTGAGGCTGCGGTCAATCCACTCCAGGGCGATGAAGTACCGCTCCAGCCCTTGATCCCAACCGGAATCGAGCATCCGCACGATGTGAGGATGGTTCAGTGCCTTGAGCGCGGAGGTCTCCCGCTCCAGGAAGATCCGAGTGATCGCGTCGTCCTCGCGCTGTTTGAGTAGCTTTACAGCGACGTGCTCACCGCCAGCACTCTTGATGTCCACGGCCTTGCGAACCTCGGATAGACCTCCTAGTCGCGCCTCCTGAGGGAGCAACAGAAACCGGCCGTTGATCGTCATTCCCACCCACTGCTCCTTGCTCCCCCGCTGCCGCGCAGCGCACCCAAGTAGCCATCTTGCCAGTCGTTTCCCCTCGGGTCAGGAGTTTGCCCGGAGGCAGCGAGGACTCGGCGAGCGATGACTTTCGCGGAGTCGTTCTGCGAGACAGATGCTCCCCCTGACCTATGCAACGAGGCGTGATTGCAGTCAGTCCTTTGGCGTCGGCAGAACGCGCTTCGCACACGGGGGCGACGTGTGAGCCGCCCGCGGTGTAGTAGCCCGCCTCGCTCCCGGATGACGGTCATTGCTGCCCGCCGTTACCGAATGGAACCGGGAGGGTCTCGAGCATCTTCAGGGCGCGTCGCCGGTAGACCAGCGCCATAGCGCACAGGCCCACAGCCGCGATGGCCGGCCCCATCGCTCCCTCCGGCAAACCGCTCATGGACAAAAGGGCAGCGCCTACAGCAGTAAGGCCCGCGACAGCTGCGAGTCGCAGCACTTCACGATCGCGGGCCGGAGTAACGTCGGTCAGCTCGGCCTCGTCGAGCAGTGCGCCGACGCGCCCATCGCTGTAACGCTCAGCCACAGTGACCAGAAGGCCGCCGAGTTCGCGCAATGCTGCAGCAGGATCTACGTCGAGACGTTCCTCTGCCACGCGAAGACGCGCTACGACCTGTCCTGAATGCCGGTGCAACGCCTTGCGGCGGTGCCAGCGACGGCCTGGAGTAACCCCTCGGGTCCGTCGTGCCGCCCATACAGCGGCCTCGACGTCACGTACGGCCGCGCCCACGCTGCGCATACGTTGGGCTCCGCGGCCTCCGTTTCCCGCCCCGTACGCCTCACCACATGCCACGACCGCTTCCGCAGCGACGAGAGTGAGGTTGTAGCGGTACGCAAGGGCACCAGTTGCCATGTCAGCCAGCGGCCCGGGGTAACGGCCGCGAAATGCAAGGAAGCCCGCCACGAGGGGGCCGAAATACGTCATCACCACCACGGCCAGGCCCATGGGCACCGATGCAATGAGCCAAAGCATGGCGGGGCCGGCGACGTAGTCGGGGGACCCATGAGTCCAGCTTTGGACTGCTCCAGCCAAGCTCGACCATGTAGTGGGTTCCGGCCCCTTCTGCCAAACCACGGCGCCAGCCTTGCCCAGTGCCCGCAGCACCGGCCATGCCCAAACAGTGGCATACAGCACAAGGATCATCTGAACGATCCGAAATGGGATGCGGCGACCTGCATGCGCCCGACGCACGGCCAGGTGTACTGACCTCGGCATGGGCCTGGAGATTCCAAGGCGGTTCGCTGCCTTGCTAAGGTCAGCGATCGCCTTCTCGGCCTCACGGCGAGCTGCGGCCCGTCGCCTACCCCAGACCAACGCAGTCGCGCGATCCTTGAGCAACGGCAACTGCCGCCTTGGTCTGGCGGGCTGAGTATGGGCTCCATCTCTGAGGCCCTCGGCCGTAGCTTGCTCTTGCCGGGCGGCAGAGACGCGCTGTGGAGGAACCTCTAGTACATCCGACAAGGGGGTTTGCGCGTTCATAGGCGCATCTTCGTCAGCACGGGACCGGCCAGGCAGGGAAACCATCCCCTTGTGACACAACGGAGTCATGGACATGTTCTCTGTGCTGCAAGCACGCGGCGCGGGTGCCGATTGCCCACCGCAGACCTGTTCGGCGGTTGCAGTTCTGGTTACGGAAGGCGTGTTGGTCGAGCGATCACGTGCCCGGAGTGCGTGAGCGCTGCGTGAGCGGACGGGGCGGCACCGGATGGATCGGGTGGTATGCGTAGCGAGCGGTTCAGGTCTCCTAACTAGGGAAACGGGATTCACGGGCACCGCCCAGCACCACCCGGGATGATCTTGCAGGCCCTTGTAATGCGTAGGTCGTCGGTTCGAATCCGACAGGGGGCTCGGTGAAACCCCAGGTCACATAGCCCGTGACCTGGGGTTTTCTGTTTCGGTGGACGCGACGGCGTGCACGGGTGCGGGCCGCGCGGCTGCCTTCGGTCTCCGTTCTGGGCCCCATCACGCCTTCCGGCGCCGGTTCCGGGCGGGCAAGGGGGCGGCGCCCACCCGGTCGCGTCAGTCCAGCCGTACCCGCGGATGCGGGCGGACCCGGCCGTCAGGAGGCCTCGGTCGCTGCGCGCGCTCGCTCGACGAATCTTGCCTGGGATTGCCGGTAGGCGGTTTGCGCAGCGTCGAAGTGGGCGCGGGCGTCCGTGTCCCCGCGGGTGATGTGCCACAGGGACTGGTTGGCTCGCAGCGCGGCGTCCTGAACGGTCTGGGCGGCGTCGGCGGTCGTGGCCGGGCCCTCCAGGGCGACGACTCGGACGCTGTGCATGAGGCGTGCGTAGGCCCCGCGCAGTTCGACGCGCAGCTCCTCCAGGCGAGCCAACTGCTGTCGGGGGTCGGGTGTCTCGTGGAAGGCGTCCGATACGTTCCGGTACAACTCCGCGGTCTCGTGGGAGCGTTGCATCAGATCGAGGTAGGCCGCGCGGCGTAGCTCTCGAACGCGCCCTCGATGCTGGGCCTGGGTGGACGCCTCGGCTTGGGCCCGGGCGGCGCGTACGTTTCCCAGGTTGGTGACCCAGCTCGCCAGGACGGCGGTACCGCCGGTGAAAGCGGCGACCCACATCGCACTGTCCCCCATGGCGATCAGTCTCGGTGAGGCGCGGCGCACTGTCGAGGGCGCCTTGCGAGCCCCTCAAGGGGGTTCCTGGTAGCCAGTCCCGGTTGTCCCTCATGCCGACGTGTTCCGGCTCGTTCGCACGGGTCCGGGGGTCATCCGTGCCTCAGGGCGCTCCCGGAACGTCAAGTTCGGCGTCAAGCGAGGACGAGCAGGTCCATCCAGCTGACGGCGGGCGCGTCGGGGTGGTCGGCCGCCTCGCGGCGCAGGTGGGCCAGACCGCGGGCGTAGGCGTCGTCGGGCAGCGCCCTGAGCTTTGAATCGGTGCCGCGGTCCAGACGCTCGGCGAACGCGGTGAGGGTCGGTGCCGCCTCGTGGGGCAGGGAGAGCAGCGTACGGGTGCGGCCGAAGCCCGCTGCCGTGAACGCGGCGGTGACCTCGTCGATGCTGGGGTAGGCGTCGATGCCGGACGCGGTCTCCGGGAAGAAGCGGACGCGCAGGTCGCGGTCGTAGCGGCCGGGGAAGGCGTTGCGGATCAGCACGGGGGCACCCGGTTTGAGCGCGCGGCGCAGTTCGCGGGCGGCCGCCGCCAGGTCGGGCAGATGGTGGATGACCGAGCCGAGCCAGGCGGCGTCCGCGCTCGCGTCGGGCACAGGCAGGGCGTCGGCGCGTCCGTCGAGTACCTCGATCGCGTCGTCCGCCGGGATGGCGGCGCGCATCGCGGCGGCGGGCTCGACAGCGAGGACTCGTACCCCGAACCAGGTGCGGAAGGCGGTGGCGAAGGAGCCGGTGCCGGCGCCGACGTCGAGTACGGTCATGCCTGGCCGCAGCGGGACCGTTTCGGCGATCGCCTCGCGCCATGCGGTGAGCCCGTCGAGCGGGATCTCGCGGGCGGCCCGGTAGGCGGCGGCGGTCTGCGTGTCGTACGTGATCTCCGGCATGGACTGCTTCCTCGGTCGGGGACCGGGTGAGGGTGTGCAGGACGGCGTCGAGGCCGAAGACCCATGTCACGAGGGCCGTGGAGAAGCGAGTGACGGCGGAGGCGTGGTCGGCGCGGTTCGATGCCCTGCCGAGCCGCCGCACCGCACCACGCCGCGCCGCCTTCCCGTCACGTACGCGTGGCCCGTCCGCAGGCCGCGTCCTCGCCCTGCTCGGGGACGAGGTCGTCCATGGCCGTGCTCCGGTCGTACGGGTCGATCGCGGGGCCGGACGCCTCGTCCGTGGCGGCGCGGTCGTCGGCGAACTCGGGTACGAGATAGCCGCGGTGGGGATCGCAGCCGCCGTTGGCGGTGTGCGCGGTGTACGAGACGAGGGAGAAGGTTCCCGGGTCGATCCGCACCTTCGCCGGGTCGGACCAGCTCACGACGGTCTCGCGGCGGACGATCGTACGGGCGACCTCGTCGCTTCCCCCCGCGGCGCGTACGAGCGGGTAGACGTAACTGATGTCCGCGGTCACTTCGAGGGCGCCGCGCTTCCCCTCCGCGAAGGTGACCCGGCCCCGCGTCTTCACCACGTCGCCGACGAGGCGCACCTGCGAGGGCCGGAAGCGGCTGAACAACATCAGCGGGTCGTGGTCCTTGTCGGGAGCCTGGAAGGCGGTCGCCAAGTAGTCCTGCATATCGGTCTGCTGGGGGTTGATCTGTGCGATCGCGGCTTCTGGCCGTTCGCCGCGCAGGGTCGCCGGATCGAGGCTGGTGGCGACGAGGAAGTCGCGTGTCCGGGCCAGCGCGTCGGCGACCTGGGCCTTGGTCATCCAGCCGGTCGCCTTCGCGTCGGGCAGGTGGATTCCCGCGGCTCCGTCCTTCCACGTGGCGGCGGGCGAGCCCCGGAACGGTTCTTCGAGCGTGGGGAGTTCACCGGCCCCGTCGGCCGCGGGAGGTGCGGTCGGGCGTGCTGTTTCGTCGGCGAGCGGGGTGGTGACGCCGGTCCCGCTCCCGTCGGCGGAGGAGCCCGCGGAGAGGCCCCCGGAGAACCAGCCGGCCACCCGGTTCGGGGCGACCGCCACGACCAGCAGGGCCACGGAGAGCAGAATCCCGACCACGTACCAGCCCGTGCGCCGGCGTTTCGGGGCGGATTGGTACGAACGCCAGGCGTCCGGCCGCTCGGGTGCCTCGGCCAGTCGCCGGGTGACCATCCGCGCCCTCGCGGAGGGTTCCTTGGGGGCGTCGCGCACACCGGCCTCGGAGTCCCGCAGGAAGCGCTCCCACTCCTCGTCCGGTATGGACGCCCCGTCCTTGTTCACGCCGTTCTCCCCCTTGTGCGCGGCCAGTTCGCCCGCAGCCGTGTCGATCTCCGCGCATCATCACACGGGGCAGTGACACGGGGCGCCGAGGGTCGGGGGAGGATGCACGTATGAACGCGCACACGCACCTCACGCACATCGCCGCCCCTCAAGGAGTCGCCCCCGCCACCGGATACACGCACGTCGTCACGGGCCCCGGACAGTGGGTCGCGATCTCCGGCCAGGTCTCCCTGGACGAGAACGGGGAGGTCGTCGGGCCCGGCGACCCCGAGGTCCAGGCGCGGCAGGTCTTCGAGAACCTGAACCGGTGCCTCGCGGCGGCCGGGGCGACGTTCGCGGACGTCGTGAAGCTGACCTACTTCGTCACCGACGTGGCGTACCTGCCGGCGGTGCGCGCGGTACGTGATCTCTACGTCGACGTGGAGCGCAGGCCCGCCAGTTCGGCGGTGCAGGTGGTCGCCCTGTACCGCCCCGAACTGGTCATGGAGGTCGAGGCGTTCGCGGTGGTCAAGCCGTAGGGGCGAGCCGTCACGCCCGGCCGCTCAGGCGCGGGCGGGCGTGGTGGTGAGGTAGTCGGCGAGGGCGGCGAGCAGGAGGTCGACGTCCTCCTCGCTGCTGTACGGAGCCAGGCCGATGCGCAGGCCGCCCCCGTCGCCGAGGCCGAGGTGGCGGGAGGCCTCCAGGGCGTAGAAGGAGCCCGCGGGGGCGTCCACACCGCGTGCGGCCAGGTGGCGCGAGGCGTCGGCGGCCGAGCGGCCCGGGAAGGTGAGCAGCAGCGTCGGGGTGCGCAGGGCGGCGCGGGAGTGGAGTGTGACGCCGTCGAGCGTCGCGAGCCCGGTCTCGATGCGTACGCGCAGGGCGTCCTCGTGGGTTTCGACCGCCTCGAAGGCGGCGGCCAGGCGTTCCCGGCGGGAGCCGGTGGACGCTGTGGGGGCCAGGGTCGCGAGGAAGTCCACGGCGGCTCGGGCCGCGGCCAGCAATTCGTACGGCAGGGTGCCCAGTTCGAAGCGTTCCGGGACGGCGTCGGTCGACGGGAGCAGCTTGTCGGGGTGCAGGGTCTCCAGGAGTTCGGGGCGGCTCGCGAGTACGCCGAGGTGCGGGCCGAGGAACTTGTACGGCGAGCAGACCAGGAAGTCCGCGCCGATGGCGGTGAGATCGACCGGGGCGTGTGCCGCGAGGTGTACGGCGTCCACGTGCAGCAGGGCGCCCGCGCGGTGTACGAGGCCGGCGATGGCGGGCAGGTCGGGGCGGGTGCCGACGAGGTTGGACGCGCCGGTGACGGCGACCAGCCGGGTCCGGTCGCTGAGCGCGTCGGCGATGTGATGAAGGGTCAGGTCGGCGGTGGCCGGGTCGAATTCGGCCCACCGGAGCTTCGCCCCCGCCGCCTCGGCGGCCTGGATCCACGGGCGGATGTTGGAGTCGTGGTCGAGGCGGCTGACGACCACCTCGTCGCCCGGGCCCCAGTTCTTGGCGAGGGTCCGCGCGAGGTCGTAGGTGAGCTGGGTGGAGCTGCGTCCGAAGACGATGCCGCGCGGGTCCGCCCCCAGCAGGTCCGCGAGGGCGGAGCGGGCGCCGGAGACGATCGCCTCGGCGTTGCGCTCGCCCTCGTTCTGGACGCCCCGCACGGCGAGGGGGTGGGCCAGCGCGTGGACGATGGCGTCGATCACCGGCTGCGGGGTCTGCGTACCCCCGGGGGCGTCGAAGCGCGCCGAGCCGGACTTCAGGGCGGGGATCTGCGTGCGGATCGCGTGGACGTCGTAGGACATGCGTGCTCCGGAGAGGTGGGCGGCGGGCCCGCGGGGCCCGGAGGCGGCGTACGGATGCGGCCCCGGACACCGATGGTGCCTGGTGGGGGCGGTGGCCGCGCGGCCGGGGGCGGGGGGGCGGGTTCCCGGGACCCGGGCCGGGGCGGGCCCGCGCGCGGTCAGGCGGAGGCCGGAAGATACGTACGCCGCAGCGCTTCGAACGCCGTGGGGCGCGGGCGTACCGCCAGGAACTCGACGATGCGCCGGGCGCACTCCTCGGGGCCGGACCCCGCCGTGTCGACATCGAGGTCGTGCGGACCGTGCGCGTGGACGAGCGGGTACTGGAGCGCCGCCAGCCCCGGCGTCCGGTCCCCACGCTCCGCCTCCCTGCGTCGCAGCTCCGGCAGCGGACAGCGGACCGCCACCAGCACGGTGTCCTGCGGCACCAGCAGCCCGAGCAGGTCGAGCAACCGCCAGCGACGGCTGAGGGGGCAGTCGACCACCACGTTGTTCCCCGCCGCGGCCATCCCGGCCACCGCGCGGTGGAACCCCTTGACCGTCCGGTCGATCTCGTCCTGAAGCCCTCCGTCCGGCAGAGCGCTCCCGCCCCGCATCGCGTGGAACGCGTCCACCGGCAGGTGGAACCAGCTCCCGTCGAGCGTCGCCATGAGCTCCCGGGCGATGCTCGACTTGCCCGAGCTGGACGTACCGTTGAGCAGCACGACCGTGCCGCCCGCCGGGGTCGGCGGCACGACGGCATGCGCGGCAGCCGCCGTCCCCGGGGAC
>NZ_JBHWZJ010000095.1:0-22340 GCF_042728415.1 Streptomyces sp. NPDC060198
GTCCTCGTGACCGGCCGGGCGGGGGCGCTCGCGCGTGCGGGCCTCAGGGCTTCCGGGCGGGCTTGTGGGCGGTCCCGGCCGTGCCCTCCGCGTCCAGGTGCGGCAGCAGGCGGTCCAGCCACCGGGGGGTCCACCAGGCGGCCCGGCCCAGCAGCGTCATCACGGCGGGCACCAGGAGCAGCCGGACGACGGTCGCGTCGATGAGCACGCTGGCGGCGAGGCCCAGCCCCAGCATCTTGACCACGATGTTGTCGCTGATCAGGAACGCCGCGAAGACGCTCACCATGATCAGCGCCGCGCAGGTGATGACCCGGGCGGTGATCTCCAGCGCGTGCGCCACGCTCCCCCGGGGGTCGCCGGTGCGCAGCCAGGCCTCGTGGATGCGGGAGAGCAGGAAGATCTCGTAGTCCATGCTCAGGCCGAAGACGATCGCGAACATCATCATCGGGACGTAGCTCTCGATCGGCACGTCCCCCGACACGCCGAGCGCCGGACCGCCCCAGCCCCACTGGAAGACGGCGACCACCACCCCGTACGAGGCGGCGATCGAGAGCACGTTGAGCACCGCCGCCTTCACCGCGACGAGCAGCCCCCGGAAGACGACCAGGATCACCAGGAACGCGAGGCCCACCACCACCAGGATGATCAACGGCAGCCGGCTTGAGACGATGTCGAGGAAGTCGACCTGGGCGGCGGTGGTGCCGGTGACGTACGTCCGCGCCTTGTAGCCCTCGACGGCCTTCGGTAGGACGGTGTCGGTGAGGTCGTTGGTGAGGGCGGTGGTCCGCTCGTCCTGCGGGGCGGCGACGGAGTACGCGGTCGCGGTCAGCACGTCCCCGTCCGAAGTGGCCGTGAGCGGGGTGATCTTCGCGGCGTCGGTCACCCCGGTGAGGGCCTTCTGGGCCTGCGAGGAGAGCGCCGCCCGGTCCGCCGCGGGCACGTCGCTCTGGTCGACGACGAGGGTCAGCGGGCCGTTGGAACCGGGCCCGAAGGCGGACGACATCAGGTCGTACGCCCGCCGGTCGGTGAACGACTTCGGGTCGGCGCCGTCGCCGATGTGCCCCAACTGGATGAAGAACAGCGGGAAGGCCAGCACCGCCAGCACCACCACCCCGCCCACCAGGAACCACCAGGGCCGCCGCTCCACCCGCTCCGCGTAGCGGTGCCAGCCGCCGTGCGCACTCTCGCCCGGCGCCGCGTCCGTCTCGGCGATCGGGGTACGGACCCGGATACGGTCGATGTGCCGGCCGATCAGCCCGAGGAGCGCGGGGACCAGGGTGAGCGCGCCCAGCACCGCCGTGACCACCGTGACGGCCGCCGCCAGGCCCAGCTTTCCGATGAACCCGATGCCGGAAACCCAGAGCCCGGACAGCGCGATGATCACCGTGCAGCCCGAGAGCAGCACCGCGCGCCCGCTGGTCGCGGCGGCGTTCCCGGCGGCGGTGGCCGGGGGCTGTCCGTCGATGAGGTTCTGCCGGTGGCGGGTCACCAGGAAGAGCGCGTAGTCGATGCCGACCCCGATGCCGATCATCGTGGCGAGCGTCGGAGACACCGTGGCGAACGTCCACACGGAAGCCAGCAGCCCCAGCAGCGCCAGCCCGCACACCGCGCAGAACAACGCCGTGACCAGCGGCAACAGGGCGGCGAGCAGGCTGCCGAAGCCGATCAGGAGCACCAGGATCGCCACCCCGAAGCCGATCGCCTCGCTGGTGCGGTCGTTCGCCTCGGGCCGCGCGAGTTCGCCGAGCGGACCCCCGTACTCCACCTGCGCCCCGGCCGAACGCAGCGGCTGCACCGCCTTGTCCACACCGTGCAGGTAGTCCGAGCCGAGCGTCGAGGGCTGCACGGCGAAACGGACCGTGATGTACGCCGTCTTCCCGTCCGTGGAGAGCGGCCCGGTGTTCGGGGTGCCGGTGGGCGGCGGGGTCGGCTGGGTTCCGGGCGGCGGCAGCGGGTTCTGTGCCGAGAGCACCTCCGGCAGCTTCTGGAGGCTGCCGACCGTCGAGGAGACCTGGTCGGAGAGGTCGGTGAGGGGCTTGTCCGCGTCGTGCAGCACGATCTGGCTGCTGTACCCGCCGGCGGACGGGGCGTGCGCCTCAAGGACGTCCAGCCCGTCCTGGGACTGCGTACCGGGGAGCGAGAAGTCGTCGGAGTAGTCGCCGCCGTACGCGTGGACGAGCGCCTGAAGCCCCGCGAGCGCCACCACCCACAGCACCAGCACGATCACGAAGTGCCGGGCGCACCACGCACCGAGGCGGCGCAGCCCGCCGGTGGGGTGCGGGGCTCCGTCCGCGCGGCGCGGGGGCGGGACGGCCTTCGCGGCCGGTGACGACGGCATGGGACCTCCCGGTGGCCTGGCGGGCGTGCGTCCTGGCGGAGACCTGGTGACGTCCCAGTCAAGGAGGGTTCGCGGGCGGGGGCACGTGGGGGCGTCCGAACGGGCGTGGGCGCGGACACGGGGAAGGGGCCCGCGCGGGGCCCCTGAGGGCGAGCCCTGAGGCGGATTCCTGAGGCGGATTCCTCAGGGGGCTGTCCCCACCCCCCGGCCTCCCGGCTGCCGGATGGGCACACGGCATCGCGTCAACCACCCTTCTCCCATGGCTACTTACCGGAACAGCGCACGGCCGGCCGCGCTCCTCGCCACCGTTCTGGCGGTGACCCTCACCGCCGCCGTCACCCCCTCGGCCCAGGCCGCCGCCGGGCCCGTGAGCACCGCCGCCCTGGAGTGGCGGCCCTGCACCGGCGGGCTCGCCGGACAGGAGTGCGCGGACCTCTCCGTACCGCTGGACTACGCGAGCCCGGACGGCCCCTCCCTCACTCTGGCCGTCTCCCGGCTGCGCACCGACCGGCCCGACGCCCGGCGCGGCACGCTGATGGTGATCCCCGGAGGACCCGGCAGTTCGGGTGTCCAGCGGCTGACACAGAAGGGCGCGGCCCTGCGGAAGTCGACGTACGGCCGCTACGACCTGGTCTCCCTCGACCCGCGCGGGGTCGGCGGCTCCACCAGGGCCGGCTGCGGACTCGCCGAGGAGGACCGCAAGCTCACGGCCCTGCGGTCCTGGCCCGCGGCAGACGGCTCGATCGACGAGAACGTCGCCCGTTCCCGGCGTACCGCCGAAGCCTGCGCGCGCGACGGTGGCGCGGTGCTCCGCAGCTTCACCAGCGCCAACCAGGTCCGCGACCTGGACCGTTTCCGGCAGGCCCTCGGCGAACGGAAGGTCTCGGCGTGGGGCGTCTCGTACGGGACCTACATCGGGGCCCAGTACGCGCAGGCGTACCCCGGGCGGGTCGACCGGCTGGTGCTCGACAGCAGCGGCGACCCCGATCCGGAACGCGTCGAGCGCGGCTGGCTCGCCAACATGGCGCGCGGCGCCGCCGACCGCTTCCCCGACTTCGCCGCCTGGGCCTCCGACCCGGCCCGCGAGACGGACGGGCAGCGGCTCGCCGAACGTCCCGAGGACGTCGAACCGCTGCTTCTGGCCCTTGCCGCCGGACTCGACCGGGCCCCCCGGGAGTCGAGCGTCCCGGGCGCCCCGCTCACCGGCAACGGCCTGCGCCAGGCACTCCAGAGCGCTCTGTACTCCGACAGCGCGTTCGCCGGGTTCGCCACGCTGGTGCGGTCGGTACAGGACCCGGCGGCCGTGCCCGTACTGCCGCCGGAGCTGGTGTACCCGCTGCCGGACCAGGACGCGGCGCTGATGGTCGCGGTGATCTGCAACGACGTGCGCTGGCCGGCGGAGGTCGACGGGTACCGGAAGGAGGTCGCCGCCGACCGGGAGCGGTACCCACTGACCGCCGGGATGCCCGGCAACATCACACCCTGCTCGTTCTGGCAGAACCCGCCGGCCGCCAAGCCGGTGACGCTCACCGACGACGGCCCCTCGGACATCCTGATGATCCAGAGCCTCCGCGACCCCGCCACCCCGTACAGCGGCGCCCTGAAGATGCGCGAGGCGCTCGGCGCGAAGGCCCGCATGGTCACCGTCGAGCAGGGGGGCCACGGGATGTACCTGGGCAACGGCAACGCCTGCGGCGACCGGACCGTGAGCACCTTCCTCACCACGGGGCGGCGCCCGGCACGGGACACGTACTGCCCCGACTGAGGCCCTCGGCGCCACGGCCCGTAGGGGAGAGCGCAGGGGGCGTGTCCATCCCCGGCGCGGGCGGCGGGCTCTTGCAGGATGCGAACGGTGGACAACCCCGGAACCCTCATCCTGATCATGGCCATGGCAGTCCTGGCGCCGCTGCTCGCCGCCTCCGTCTCGCGGCTGCTCTCGGTGCCCGTGGTGATCTTCGAAATCCTGCTGGGGATCGTGGTCGGCCCGGACGTCCTCGGGCTGGCCCACCACGACCAGGTCATCGACGCCCTCTCCGACCTGGGCCTGTCGATGCTGATCTTCCTGGCCGGATACGAGATCCGGTTCGGGGAGGTCGGCGTACCCGTCCTGCGCCGGGCAGGCGGTGCCTGGCTGATCTCCCTCGCCCTCGGGCTCGGTATCTCCCTCGCCCTCAACGGCGGCGACCTGTCCCGGAGTCTCGTCATCGGCACCGCGCTGACCAGCACGGCGCTCGGGGCCGTCCTGCCGATCCTGCGGGACTCGGGGCGGCTGGGAGGCCGGTTCGGGACGGTCGTCACCGGATTCTGCGCCGTCGGTGAGTTCGGCCCCATCATCGCGATGGCCCTGCTGTTCAGTGGGCGGAGCCCCGGGGCGTCGAGCGCGGTCCTGGCGGTGTTCGCCCTGCTGACGGCCGGTGCCGTCTGGTGGGCGTCCCGGCCCCGGCAGCCCTGGTTCGCCCGGATGGTGGCCACGACCCTGCACGGCAGCGCCCAGTTCGCGGTGCGCTTCGTGATGCTGCTGCTCGCCGCGATGCTCGGCCTCGCCGAACTCTTCGGCCTCGACACGCTCCTCGGCGCGTTCGCGGCCGGCCTGCTGACCCGGCTCGTCCTGACGGGCTCGGTACCAAAGAACAGCGAAGTGATCCTCTCCAAGGTCGAAGCCATCGGCTTCGGCTTCCTCGTGCCGTTCTTCTACGTCGTCACCGGCATCGACTTCGACCTGAAGGCCCTGCTGGACGGCGGCCGCCCGCTCGCGCTGCTCCCGGTGTTCCTGGTCCTCTTCGTGCTCGTACGGGGTGGCCCCGTCTGGCTGCTCGCCCCGCGCGACCTGTCCACCCGTGCGGAACGCGGGGCGCTCGCCCTGTACGCGGCCACCTGCCTGCCGCTCGTCGTCGCCATCACCACCATCGGGCTCGACGAGAAGGTGATCGGCTCCGGGGAGGGGGCGGCCCTGGTCGGCGCGTCGATGGTGTCCGTCCTGGTGTTCCCCCTGGTGGCGCCCTGGCTGCTGGCCCGCAGCAAAGGCCTGGAGGCCGCGGCCGGGGCCGGGGGAGCGCGGGCCGACCGGGGCGGCGAGGCCTGGTGAAGCCCGCACCGGGGCGGGCCCGCCGGCCCCGCCCCGGACAATCGTGCAGGTCATGGGGGCGGCGCCGGAGCGGGCGCCGTACTTCACCCGGTTGCCCGGCCCTCCTGCGAACTCCGGCGGGCCGACGCAGGGTGGACCTCATGTGGTCCCGCCGACTGGCCGCAGGAGCCGTACTCCTGACGCTGGCCTTCCTGATACTCAGGGACGGCCCCGCCGGGCATGCCCCGCCCGAGCGCGCCGCCGCCGTCGCCCCGGAACGGATACGGGTGCCCGCCGAACCCAGGATCGTCAGCCGCGCCGCCTGGCACGCCGACGAATCGATCGTGAAGGAGAAGGCGGTGTACACCGGCCCCGCCCGGGCCGTCTTCATCCACCACACGAACAACGGCAACCGCTACGACTGCGACGACGCCCCCGAGATGCTGCGGGCCGTCCAGTCCGACCACGTCAACGACGAGGGCTGGGACGACATCGGCTACAACTTCGTCGTCGACCGCTGCGGCACCATCTACGAAGGCCGCGCAGGCGGAGTCACCCGCTCGGTGCGTGGCGCCCACACCAAGGGCTTCAACGCGGACACCGTCGGCATAGCCGCCCTCGGCACCTTCACCGACCCGGACACCCCCGTACCGCAGCCCATGCTCGACGCCATCGAGCGCATCGCCGCCTGGAAACTGCGCCCCGGCACCGACCCGCGCGGCGAGGTCGTCCTCGTCTCCACCAACAGCGAGAGCCTCTACCCCAAGGGCAACTCCGCCGACCTGCAGGTCATTTCGGGCCACCGCGACAGCTACGGCACCGACTGCCCCGGCGACGCGCTGTACGCCAAGCTCCCCGAGATCCGCGAGAAGACCGCCGAACTGCGCAAGGCCGCCAGCGGCAGCGCGGACCTGCTCCCGGCCGAGGCCGAGGCCCCGAAGCAGGCCGCCGGGCGGTGAGGGGCCTGCCCCGTGAGCCAGCCCGTGAACCGGCCCGTGTCTCAGGCTCGCGCGCGCTCCGCCGCACCGCGCTCGACGCAGAACTCGTTGCCCTCGGGGTCGAGCAGCGTCACCCACCCGGCCCCGCCCGGCTTTCGGTGGTCCTCGTACAGCGTGGCCCCGAGCCCGATCAGCCGGGCCACCTCCTCGTCCCGGGTGCGGTCCTGCGGCTGGAGGTCGAGGTGCAGCCGGTTCTTGACGGCCTTCCTGTCCTCGACCGCGACGAACAGCAACGCGTGCGCGCCGGCCGTCACCGACGCCTCGGGGTCACCCGGAAAGTCGTCGGCGGCGAGCTCACCGCCCAACGCGGAGGCCCAGAAGCCCGCGAGGAGGTACGGATCGGCGCAGTCGACGGTGATGTGGCGGATGGCAGAAGTCATGGGGCCACCCGATCACGTTGTGGCGTCGGGCAGAGGTGTTTTCCGGGCACCCTCGTGACCGCTACCGCGCCCGTGCCGCCTGCGTGCCGTTGTTCCTGGCGTGGTGGTGGGCGGCGGCGACGGAGGCCATGAGTTCGGCGTCCAGGAGGGACGGGTCGGCCAGGCGGGTCGGGGCCGCGTAGGAGGCGAAGAGGGCCTTGGTCACGCGGAGGGCGGACTCCGGGCGGCGGACGATGGGTCTGGCCCAGTCGCCGACGGCCCGGTCGAGTTCGGCCTCGGGGACGACCTTCTGCAGGACCGAGAGTTCGTACGCCTCCTGGGCGTCGAAGACGCGGCCGGTGAGGATCAGCTCGCGTGCGCGGGCGGCGCCGATCTCGTTGATCAGCCGGGGGAGCACGCCGCCCCAGGCGGTGGGCAGGCCGAGGGCCAGCTCGGGGAGGCGGAAGGTGGTGGTGTCCGCGCCGACGCGCAGGTCGCAGGCGAGGGCGAGCGCGACGCCGGCGCCGATGACCTTGCCCTGGACGCGGGCGACGGTGACCGCGGGGTTGGCGGTGAGTGCCTCGCAGACGCGGCGGGCCTTGTCGCCGGCGATCCGGATGCCGCGTCCGGTGGGGTCCTCGTCGAGCCAGTCCGCGAACTCGTGCCGGTCGCCGCCGAGGCTGAAGTCCTCTCCGGCACCGCTCAGGACGAGGACGCGTACCTCGGGGTCCGGTACGGCGAGGACGGTCAGCAGGTCGTCCAGCATCGCCTCGCTGACAGCGTTGCCATCCTCCGGCCGGTTCAGTTCGATCCGCAGGACGGGGCCCTCGCGGTGGGTGCGCACGGTGGTGGTGCGGCGTCCGTAGGGTGAGAGGAAGTCGGACAGCGGGAGTTTCATATCGTCACATTCATATCGTCACGCCGAGAGAGGTCACGCGTCGGAAGACCATCCGGGAGGCGTACGTGGCAGGGGTGGTGACCCGGAGATCCGGGAAGCGGTCGAGGAGTTGGACGAGGAGCGAGCGGGCCTCCAGCCGTGCGAGGGCCGCGCCCAGGCAGTAGTGGACGCCACCGCCGAAGGTGAGGTGGTTGCCCCGGCGCCCGATGTCGAAGGTGTCCGGGTCCTCGTTGCGGCGCGGGTCGTGGTTGGCCGCCCCGTACATGACGTGGACCATGGAGTCCTTGGGGATCGTGACGCCCGCGAGTTCGGTCTCCGCGGCGGCGACCCGGGTGTTGATGTGTATCGGCGGGTCGTAGCGGAGCACCTCCTCCAGCGCGTCGTCGATCCGCTCGGGGTGCGCGCGCAGCTCCGCCCAGCGCTCCGGGTCGCCGGCCAGCAGCGAGACCAGGGAGGAGAGCAGGGTCGCGGTGGTCTCCAGGGAGGCGATGGTGACGAACATGGTGAGCCGGTAGAGGATCTCGTCCGCCGCCTCCCGGTCCGGTTCCATGGCGTCCCAGGTGTGGATCCAGCCGGTGAGGACGTCGTGGGCGGGCCGTTCGCGGCGCGCCTGGACGAGCTGGGTGAAGTACTTCCGCAGGTGCGCGGTGGCGTCGGCGGAGACGGCCAGTTCGCTACGGGTCGGCAGCAACTCCTGGGCGTGCACCTGGTTATGGGTGATCTCCAGGATGTGGTCGTAGTCCTCGGCGGGGATACCGAGCCAGCCGCCGATGGTGGAGATCGGGAGCCGGTCGCTCACCAGGGAGACGAAGTCGGCCTCGCCGCCGCCTTCGAGCGCCGCGGCGAGGCCGTCGAGCAGTTTGCCGGCGTGCTCCTCGACCTGCGGGGTGAGCCGCTCGATCGTCGTACGGTCGAAGAGGTTGCCGAGACTGCGGCGCTGGCAGGTGTGCTCCGGGGCGTTGAGGCGCGCCAGCGTCTTGGTCATCTCCTGGGTGGCGACGGCGTCCCAGCGTCCGGCGTCTTCCTGGCGTTCCTGCCAGGCGAAGTCGGGGGCCAGCCAACCGCGTCCCTTGAGCACCTGGTTGGCCGAATCGAAGCCGGTGACGAAGAACCCGCCCCAGGGGGCGGGTACCACGTCACCCATGGCTCTCAATTCGGCCAGCAGGGGATAGGGATCCCCCTGCCCCTCCGGTGATTTGAGTTTTCGGAGCAGGGCGACCAAGGCCCGGCGGTCGACGACGGGGCTGTGTATGCCGCTGCTCGCAGTCACGGAGAGTTCCTATTCCTGGGCTCTTTGTTACCGCCCAGAACCTACCCGCGGGCATATCCCGACCATGCACCGATCATTGTTGGTCATGTCACAGGAATATGCCTCAGGGATGGTCAATTCACACGCGGAACACGTCCAGGAAAGAACTCCACCAACCCTTGTTCTTTTTCCCCGGATCGGCCGCGTGGTGACGGGGCGTCACCTGAACCGGTTCGGCCGATGCCCTCGTTCCTGCGGTGGCCTGATGATGCGTCACCGCGTGACGGGCCGCGGTCGGGGTGAAGACCACGGGCAGGGAGACCAGCGCCCGGTGGAAAGGTCCCGGCCGCCATTCGACGGCGGACGGGTGCACCGCGAGAGCGATGTCCGGTACGGAATTGAGCACCTTCTCGATGGCGGTGAGGGCGATCAACTGGGCCGGGGATTTCGCCGGGCACACGTGCGGGCCGGCGCCCCAGGCGAGATGGGCGCCCTTGGCCATGGTTTCGCGAGCGGCGTTGAGATCCGGGTCGCTGTTCGCCGCGGCGAAACTGATCAGTACGGGCGTACCCGCGAGAAGGATCATGCCGTTCAGGTCGACGTCCTGAACGGGGTAATGCGTCGCGTAGTTGGCGATCGGCGGGTTGTTCCAGAGCACCCCGTCGATGGCGTCCTCGACGAGGAGCCCGCCTCCCCGGTGGCCGTTCTGGCCCTGGTCGCCCGACAACATGGCGAGCAGGGCGTTGGCTATCAGGTTGCGCTCGGGCTCGACGCCCGCGCCCATCAGCATGACGAGCTGGTCCTTCAGCTCCTCGTCGCTGAGGCCGGCCGGGTGCTGGATGAGCCAGGAGGTGATGTCCTCACCGGGCTGCCGCCGCTTGAGCGCGACGAGCTCCATCAGGCACTCCGTCAGACGGGCGTTGGCGCGCAGCACGTCTTCACCGTCGAAGATGGCCGACATGTCACGGGTCAGCCGGTCGCCGATGTCGCCGGGGCAGCCGAAGAGCTGGTTGAAGAGCAGCAGCGGCAGGAGCTTCGCGTAGTCGCCGAGGAGGTCGGCGCTGCCCCGCTCGATGAACTGGTCGACCAGGTAGTCCCCGATGCGCTCCACGTCCCGCCGCAGCCGGCTGGGGTTCAGCCGGGCGAGGCTCTCGGTGACCGCCTTGCGCAGCCGGAGGTGCTCGGTGCCGTCCGTGAAGAGGCAGTTGGGCCGGTACGCCATCATCGGCAGGACCGGGCTGTCGAGCGGGACCTGCCCCTCGCGCAGCGCGACCCACCGCCGGGAGTCCCGTGCGAAGAGCGACGGGTTCTGCAGGACCCGGAGCGCCGCCTCGTGCTGGACCACCAGAGTGGCCTCCACGCCGGGGGCCAGCTCGATCGGGGCAGCGGGCCCGTGGGCGCGCAGCGCCTCGTACACGCGATGCGGATCGGCCGCGAACTCCGGTCCGTAGAGCGACGTCTGTCGCCCCTGGTGCATCGGGCACCCGGAGGGGGCGCCCTGCGGGTTGGCTCCCGGCGACGGGTCCATGTCTCTTCCTCGGTGTGAAGGCGGGCCGGAACGGGCCCGTGGGGGGTGGAGCGTTGAAGGGGCGGTCCGGGCGGGTGTCCGACCATTCGACGCGCATGGTCGGACACCCGCCTAGGCGACGCGGGCGAGCAGGTGTTGCACCAGCGTGATCAGGGCCTTGGCGGAGGACTTCTGGTCACGGGCGTCGCAGTGGATCACCGGAGTGTCCGGCAGCAGGTCGAGTGCCTCGCGCAGCTCGTCCTCGCTGTGCTGCGTCGCCGGGTCGAAGCTGTTCACGGCGACCGCGTACTCCAGGCCGTACCGCTCGACCAGGTCGATCACCGGGAAGGTGTCGGCCAGCCGGCCCGGGTCGATCAGCAGGAGCGCGCCGAGCGATCCGCGGGCCATGTCCTCCCAGAGCTGTACGAACCGCTGCTGCCCGGGGGTACCGAACAGGTACAGCACCAGTTCCTCGCTGAGCGTCAGACGGCCGAAGTCCAGCGCGACCGTCGTGGTCTCCTTGCCGGGAGCGCTCCGCAGGTCGTCCAGATGGGCGGCGGCCTGCGTCATCCTCTCCTCGGTCCGCAGCGGGGTGATCTCGGAGAGCGTGCCGATGAGGGTCGTCTTGCCCACGGCGAAGTGTCCGACGACGAGGATCTTCGCCGCGCGCTGGACCGCATCCGGCACATAGATGTTCTCAGCCGAAGCGGACGTGGAGTCCATGCAACACCTCTTCGAGGATCTTCCGGTCGACGAGCTGGGCGGCCGGCGGGGCCTTGCGCCGGATCAGGTGACCCTGTTCCGCTAAATCCTGGAGCAGCAGCCGGGCCACTCCCACGGGTTGCTGGAGGTGGCCGGCCACCTCCGCCACCGAGAGGTAGCCGCCGGAACACAGGTCCCAGATCGCCCGGACCTCGGGACCCGCCTGGGCGGGCATCTCCCGGTCCGGGGCGATGGTGACGAGCGTGACGAGGGAGAGCGCATCAGCGTCGGGCAGACCGCGCCCGCCGGTGATGACGTACGAGCGGACGAATCCGCTGGAGACGGCCTCTTCCTCGCCCCGGGCCGTCATGCGTCGCTTCCCGCCGTCTGGCGAGGAGGTGTGGTCATCGCCTTTCCGACCGCGCCGACCTGCTGCTGCATGCGGAAGGACATCGCTTCCATGTCCACGTCCGCCGCCGCCGCGGCGGCCAGGTACGCGCCGCTGCCCGCCGCTATGAGAAAGATCCAGCCGTCCTCGTACTCCAGCAGCGTCTGCCGCCACTGGCCGGGCGTCCGGGTGCCGATGAAGGGGGCGACGGCACGGCTCAGCGACTGCATCGAACTCATGGCGGCGGCGACGGTCTCGGCGTCGTCACGGCCGATGTCGGCCGAACTGGCGAGCAGCAGGCCGTCGGCGGACACGAGGATCGCGTGTCGGGCGCCGGGTACCTGGAGCACGTCGTCGAGTACCCACGACAGGTCGGGATTCACTGGTTCTCGGTTCCTTCCATCGTCGTCGTGTCACGTCCGGACCGGGTGCCCCGCTGGAACGCGCCGAGCCGGGAGGCCGTCTCTTCGTTGCTGCGCACCAGCGCCGGTTCGGTCGCCGCCGTGGGCAGTACGGAGACCGGGCTCTGGCGGCGGCGCTTGGGCAGGCCGCCGACGGTGGTCGCCGGCGGCGTCGCGGGAGCGGCCGGCTCGTGCCGTACGGCGTCGGGGAACAGCGGGGTCGGGGCGGCCGCTGCCGGGCGCCCGGTGAACGACGGCACGGGAGGCGCCGGGGTCTCGCGGGTGACCGGTACGGGGCTCGGCGGTACGTCGCCGGTCAGCAGCTCGTCGGGGAGCAGAACCACCGCGCGTACACCTCCGTAGGGGGATACGGAGTCCACCGACACCTTGAACCCGTAACGGGCGGCCAGCAGGCCGGAGACGGCGAACCCGAACTGAGGGGGAATGCCCAGGCTGGAGACGCTGATCTCCGCGCGGGGGTCGAGCAGGGCTCCGGCGCGGTCCTTCTCCTCCTGGCCCATGCCGAGCCCGGCGTCGTCGACGATGAGGCAGACGCCCGAGGGAACGGCCTGGATGTTGATCTCGACCGGGGTACCGGGGGCGGAGTAGTTGGTGGCGTTGGCCATCAGCTCGGCGAGGACCACGGCGACCGGCTCGACGGCCCTGCTGACCACCGAGAAGTTCACCTGCCCGTTGATCCGGACCCGGTCGAAGTGCCGGATACGGCCCTGGGCGCTGCGGGCCACGTCGAAGACGGAGGCAACGGTCTCGCGGCGGCCGAGCCAGCCCCCGCAGAGCACGGCGATGCCCTGTGCCCGGCGGCCGAACTGGCTGTTGGCGTGGTCGATCGCCATCAGGTCGGCCAGGATCTGCGGGTCGTCGCCGTACTTCGTCTGGGCCTTCTCGATGACGACCTGCTGCTGGTCGGCGAGGCCCTGGAGGGTACGCACGGCCGCCTTGAGGACGGCCTTGGTCTCCTCCTCGGCGTCCTTGCGGACGTCGGACAGCTCCGCGGCGTGCCGGTGCAGGAGCCCGGTCTGCGCGGCCTGCCACTCGTCGCGCTGCCGCCACAGCCCCTCGCGCTCGGTTCTGAGCTCGGAGGTCTGCCTGCGCAGCCGGATATTGGTTTTACGAGCCCGCAACACGGCGCCAACGGCGACCAGTGCTACGACCATCAGTGCCCAGAGGACAGCGTCCTGTGGAAATGTCATGAGACTCACTTCAAGTGCCATGGCTGCGGATACGGCTTGGCGCCCCCGTGCCTGCCGTATTCCCTGGCTCAACGAGCCCTGGACCGCGCCACGCAGGGAATGCCCCTCCGAAGTCGGGGCCGAGGATGTCACCCCTTGCGGAGTGCCCCCTGTACGCCATCAGCCCACTGGAAGTCAGTTGATCTTACATGGACCACATAAGTAAGTGTGAATTCGTGAACGCCAGTTGTGCGGTCTCGACCGATTGTGCGCATTTATGATCCACCGTCATATGCGCGCCGTGTGCGGGTGGATGTCCGTTCGCGAGGGTGAACGGTGCGGTGGTGACACGTGCGTCCGGTGGCGGGCGGGGGGACGCGAGGGTGTGGCGGGGGGCACGGGGAGTGGCCGCAGGGTGGCGTGCGTGGTCGTGCGGAGCGGAGGTGGTGGAGAGAGTGGGGGTTGTGGGGGGAGTGTGGAGATATCGCGTAGGGCGCGCGAGCCGGTTTCCGGGCCGTGGTGAAGGCCTCGGATGAGGGGCTGTCCACTGGGGTGGCGGCCGGTCGGGACGCTGGGTGAGAGGGCCGACGGGGCCGGGTGACGGGCGGCGGCCCGGTTCGGACGGTGGGTCGTGGGTCGGTGGGGCCGGGTGACGGGTGGCGGCCCGGTTCGGACGGTGGGTGGGTGGGTGGGGCCGGGTGACGGGTGACGGGCGGCGGGTGCCGGGTGACGGGTGGCGGCCCGGTTCGGGCGGTGGGTCGTGGGGCGGTGGGGCCGGGTGACGGGCGGCGGCCGATTCAGACGGCGATGACGGTCACGCCCGCCTCACGGAACGCGTCCGCGTCCTCGTCGCCGATGGCGGTGTCGGTCACCAGCACGTCGATGCGGCGCAGTTCGCAGACCCGGGCGAAGGCCCGGCGGCCGATCTTCGAGGAGTCCGCCGCCACGACCACGCGCTGAGCCCGTTCGGCCAGCAGCCGGTTGACGGCCGCCTCGCCCTCGTGATGGACGTATGCCCCGTCCCGTACGTCGATCGCGTTGACGCCCAGTACGGCGACGTCGAGCGTGATCTCCTCCAGCACCCCGCGTGCCAGCGGTCCCGTCAGCTCGTACGACTGGGGGCGGGCGACTCCGCCGGTCACCACGGTCTTGATCTGCGGCCGGATCACCAGCTCGTTCGCGATGTTCAGGGCGTTGGTCACCACGGTCAGCGCGGGCGGGGTGCTGCCGCCGGCCGCGCTGTCGCCGCCGATGTCCGTACGCACCGAGAGGCCGCGCGCCACCTCGGTGACCGTCGTGCCGCCGGTCAGGCCCACGACGCCACCGGCCGGCACCAGGTCCGCCACGGCGCGGCCGATGCGCTGCTTTTCCGAGGCGTGGCGCGCGGTCTTGTACCGCAGGGGAAGTTCGTAGGAGACCCCGTGCGCGACCGCGCCGCCCCGGGTCCGGGTGAGCATCTGCTGCTCGGCGAGCTGGTCCAGGTCCCGGCGGATGGTCGCGGCCGACACCTCCAGGGTCACCGCGGCCTCCTCCACGTCCACCCGGCCGCGCGCGGCGAGCAGTTCCAGCAGGGCGTTCCACCGGGCGTCCCTGGACACAGGCGCTCTCCTCGGATGTGTGTGGCGTGCGGGTCTCCGGGCTCCCCTGGGGCGAAATCCGGACAGTCGCAAGCCTGTCACGAGCGGCGGAAATGTTCGAACGGTGAAAGAAACAGGGGCGTCCATGCTTGAAAATGCTCGATTGAGGCAGCTAACGTGCAGGAACGAACATGCGGGGCGGGTCCAGGCCGGGCATCCCTCCGTCGACCGTTCCTCGGCCGGCTCTTCGGTCGGTTCGCCGGTGGCCCTTTCTCCGGTGACCCGTTCTCCGGTCGGCCGCGCGGTCGGCGGCCCGGGTCGGTCGCCCGGTACGTCCCGTCTCGGCACGCCCCTCAGCCCGGGGCTCAGCAAGTCCCTCAGCCCGGGGCTCAGCAAGTCCCTCAGTAAGTCCCTCGCCCGTCCTTCAGTCAGGAGCGCACTCCGTGACCTTCGTCGAAGCCGAGATCGCCAGTCAGCCCGCCTGCTGGCGCCGCGCCGCCGAGCTGGCGTCCACGCGGGCCGAGGCCCTCCCCGCCCACGGTGAACGCATCGCCGTGGTGGGATGCGGCACCTCCTACTACATGGCGCAGGCCTACGCGGCGCTGCGCGAGAGCAACGGACTCGGCGAGTCCGACGCCTTCGCCGCCTCGGAGTTCCCCTTCGGCCGCCGCTACGACCGGGTCGTGGCGCTCACCCGCTCCGGTACCACCACCGAGGTACTGGAACTGCTCGGCCGGCTGCACGGCACCATCCGTACCGTCGTGGTCACGGCCGTGCCCAGCGCAGAGGTGCGGGCGGTCTGCGACGACATCATCGAACTCGCCTTCGCGGACGAGGAGTCCGTCGTCCAGACGCGGTTCGCCACCACCGCGCTCACCCTGTTCCGCGCCCATCTGGGGCTGCACACCGACGCCGTGGTGACCGACGCCGAGACCGCCCTCGCCGAACCGCTGCCCGACGGCCTGGTCGACGCCACCCAGCTCTCCTTCCTCGGCCGCGGCTGGACCGTGGGCCTCGCCAACGAGGCCGCGCTGAAGATGAAGGAAGCCTCGTTGGCCTGGACCGAGTCCTACCCGGCCATGGAGTACCGCCACGGTCCGATCAGCATCGCCACGGACACCACGGCGACCTGGATGTTCGGCACCGCCCCCGCCGGTCTCCCCGAGCAGCTGCGCGCCACCGGAGCGCGCTGGGTGGAGAGCGGTCTGGACCCGCTGGCCGACCTGATCCGCGTCCAGCGGCTCGCCGTCGCCCGCGCGGTCGCGGCCGGCCTCGACCCCGACCGGCCGCGTCACCTGACGCGCTCGGTGGTCCTCCAGGAAGCCTGACCGCGATGAGCCGGACCGTGGAGGGTGGAGCAGGGACGGGCGGAGCAGGGGCGGGCGGGACCGCGGGGGCCCACCCGCACCTGATGGCTGTCGACGTCGGCGGTACGGGGACCAAGGCGGCCCTGCTCGACCCCGCGGGCCGGGTCCACGACCAGTTCTGGCAGCCCACGGGGCGGGAGAGCGGCCCGGAATCGGTGGTGCGCCGGGTACTCGATCTCGTGGACGGCCTCTGCCGCCGGGCGTCCGAGGCCGGTCGTCCGGTCTCGGCCGTCGGGCTCGCCGTCCCGGGCATCGTCGACGAAGCCGCCGGGACGGCCCTGCGCTCGACCACCATCGGCTGGCACGACGTCCCCTTCGGCCAGCTCGTCCGTGAACGGACCGGGCTGCCCGTCGCGGTCAGCCACGACGTCCGGGCCGGAGGAGTCGCCGAAGCCCGGCTCGGCGCCGGTCGCGCGGAGCGCGACTTCCTGTTCGTCCCGGTCGGGACCGGCATCGCCGCAGCCCTGATCCGCGACCGGCGGGCCGCCCCCGGCGCGCACCACCGTTCCGGCGAGATCGGCCACATCGCGGTCCGCCCGGACGGCGAACGCTGCGCCTGCGGCGGCGCGGGCTGCGCGGAGCGCTACGCGTCGGCGGCGGCCGTGTCCCGGCGGTACGGGGAGGCTGTGGGTGCCCCCGCCGGCGCCGCTTCGGGTGCGGTGGCCGACGCGGCGGAGGTGGCGCGGCGGGCCGCGGCCGGAGAGCCGGAGGCCCGTGCGGTGTGGGACGAGGCGGTCTCGGCCCTCGCGGACGTCCTGCTCGTCGTCTGTGCGGTGCTGGACCCGCCGTTGATCGTGGTGGGAGGTGGACTCGCCCAGTCCGGTGACCAGTTGCTCGTACCGCTGCGGGAGCGGATGGCCGAACGGGCCACCGTCCAGAGCGTTCCGGCGCTCGTCCGCGCGGAGCTGGGCGACCGGGCGGGCTGCCTGGGCGCGGGGCTGCTCGCGGCGGACCTGCTGTCGGCTGACCCGCTGTCGGCTGACCCGCTGTCCGTGGGCCTGCCGTCGGCGCGACCGGGAGAGAGGGAGAGCCGGTGATCGTCACGCTGACGCCGAACCCCGCCCTCGACATCACCTACTCCGTGCCGGGCTTCCGCCCGCACGCCTCGCACCGGGTGACCGAGGTCCACGCCCAGGCCGGTGGCAAGGGCGTCAACGTCTCCCGGGTCCTGCACGCGCTGGGCCGCCCGACCACGGCGGTCCTGCCGCTCGGCGGCCGTACCGGCGAAGTGGTCCGGGACGACCTGGAGGGCCGCCACCTCGCCCATGTGGCGGTGGCGGTCGGCGGGGAGACCCGGCGCACCGTCGCGGTCGTGGACGGTACCGACACCACCATGCTCAACGAGCCGGGCCCGGAGGTGACCGCCGACGAGTGGGCGGCGGTCCGGGCCGCCGTACGCGATCTCCTCCCGCGGGCGCGGGTGCTGACGATCTCCGGCAGCCTGCCGTCGGGGCTGCGGAAGGACGCCTGCGCCGAGCTGATCCGGCTCGCCCGCGCCCGGGGCGTACCGGTGATCCTCGACGCGGACGGGCCGGTGCTGACCGCAGGGCTCGCCGCACGGCCCACCGTGGTCAAGCCCAACGCCGACGAACTCCGCTCGGCCACCGGCTTCGAGGACCCGGCGCGGGCCGCGTCCGCCCTGATCGCCGCCGGTGCGGAGGCCGTCGTCGCCTCGCTCGGGCCGGACGGGCTGCTGGCCGTCACCCCGGACGGCGTCTGGCGGGCCCGGCCACCTGGCCGGATCGCCGGAAACACGGCGGGCGCGGGGGACTCCGTGGTGGCCGCGCTGGCGGCAGGCCTCGCCGACGCGACGCGCTGGCCCGAGCTCCTCGCCGACGCGGTTGCGCTCTCCGCCGCGACCGTACGGGCCCCGCGCGCGGGGGAGTTCGACCCGGAGACCTACCGCGAACTCGCCAGGCGCGTCGAAGTCACCCGGGACGGCCGGCCCTAGGGCGTGTCAGCCAAGGTTCGCCCCGTCGCGACGCCCGGCACCGGCTCCCGTCCACAACCTCCCTACGCCGTAACACCGTTCCTGCCGTTCCTGCCGTCCTCCTCGTTCCACACCGCATCGGAGACACGCACATGCCCCTCGCAGCCACCGGCGACCTGGTCGCCACCGCAGCCGCCGAGTACCGCGCCGTCGCGGCCTTCAACGTCATCACCCTGGAGCACGCCGAAGCGATCATCGAGGGCGCCGAGCGGGCGGGGTCGCCGGTCATCCTCCAGATCAGCGAGAACGCGGTGAAGTTCCACCACGGCCGCCCGGGACCGCTGGCCCGTGCCGCGGCGGAAGCGGCTCAGCAGGCCGGGGTTCCCGTCGCTCTCCACCTCGACCACGTGCACAGCACCGCCCTGCTCCACCAGGCCGCCGACTGCGGGTTCAGCTCGGTGATGTTCGACGCCTCCCGGCTGCCGTACGAGGAGAACGTGGCGGCCACCCGCTCCGCCGTGCTCTGGGCCCACCGGCGCGGGTTGTGGGTGGAGGCGGAGCTCGGCCAGGTGGGCGGCAAGAACGGCGAGGAGCCGCTGGACGCCCACGCCCCGGGTGCGCGGACGGACCCGGACGAGGCGCGCGCGTACGTGGAGGCCACCGGGGTCGACGCCCTCGCGGTGGCGGTCGGCAGTTCCCACGCCATGACCGCCCGCACGGCACGCCTCGACCACGGACTGCTGGGACGGCTGAGCGAGGCGCTGGATCTCCCGCTGGTGCTCCACGGCTCCTCGGGCGTACCCGACGCGGAGCTGCGGCAGGCCGTCACCGGCGGCATCTCGAAGATCAACATCGGTACGGCTCTGAACACCGCGATGACCAGCGCGGTGCGGGCCCACCTCGCCGAGGACCCCCGGGCCGTGGATCCGCGCGGCTACCTCGGTTCCGGCCGGACCGCGATGAGCCGCACGGTCGCGGCCTTCGTCGGCGTCCTCGAAGGCGCCGTGGCCCCCGTCGTCGCGCAGGCCCCCGCACGCTGACCGGGCGCGACGGGGCTGCGGCGCGACGGGGGGAGCGCCGAGGTAAACGAATGACGAGGGCCCGGCGGGGTCACAGCGCGTCCGGGCCCCGCTCGCCGGTGCGGACGCGTACGACGGTCTCCACCGGGACCGCCCACACCTTGCCGTCGCCGACCTTGCCGGTCCGGGCCGCGCGGACGACCGCGTCGATGACCGCGTCCGCGTCGGCGTCCTCCACGAGGACCTCGATACGGATCTTGGGCACCAGGTCCACGCGGTACTCGGCGCCCCGGTAGACCTCGGTGTGGCCGCGCTGGCGCCCGTAACCGCTGGCCTCCGTGACCGTCAGGCCCTGCACACCGAGCGACTGGAGCGCGGTCTTCACCTCGTCGAGGCGGTGCGGCTTCACGACCGCGGTGATGAGCTTCATGAGGGCGGAATCCTGTCCTTCTGGTGAGCGGCGGGACGAGCGGCGGAGAGAGCGGCCGGGTGGTGCGCCTGCGGTGAGGCGGCCCCCTGGACGCCGTGATCGTAGGCGCTCTCCGCGTGCACCGTCCGGTCCAGGCCGGTCAGTTCCTCGTCGCCGGAGGCGCGCAGCCCCATCAGCCGGTCGATCGCCCTGCCGATCCCGTACGTCACCAGGAAGGTGTACGCGGCCACGACCAGCACCGCCAAGCCCTGCTTCAGGAGCAGGGCCGGCCCCCCGCCGAGGAGGAGACCCTCCGGGCCCCCGGTCATCGTCGACGTGGCGAACAGCCCGATGAGCAGAGTGCCGACGACGCCCCCGACGAAGTGGACCCCCACGACGTCCAGGGAGTCGTCGAAGTCGAACCGGAACTTCCAGGCCACCGCGTACGAACACACCACGCCCGCCGCCAGGCCGATCCCCGCCCCGCCCAGCACCCCGACCGTGCCGCACGCGGGCGTGATCGCCACCAGTCCGGCGACCGCGCCCGACGCCGCGCCGAAGGTGGTCGGGTGGCCGTCGCGCTTCTGCTCGACGAAGAGCCAGCCGAGCAGACCGGTGGACCCCGCGACCAGGGTGTTGAGGACCGCGGCCGCCGCCAGTCCGTCCGCGTGCAGGGCCGAACCGCCGTTGAAGCCCATCCAGCCGAACCAGAGCAGGCCGGCACCGAGCATCACCATCGGCAGGTTGTGCGGACGCATGGCCTCCTTCTTGAAGCCGATGCGCGGCCCCAGCACCAGCGCGAGGGCCAGGCCCGAGGCCCCGCAGGCGATCTCCACCACGAGCCCCCCGGCGAAGTCCAGAGCACCGAGCGACCGTGTGATCCATCCACCCGGCCCCCAGACCCAGTGCGCGACCGGAACGTATACGAGCAGAGCCCACACCGGTACGAACGCCACCCACGCCGCGAACCTCATGCGGTCCGCCACCGCCCCGCTGATCAACGACGCCGCCAGGATCGCGAACGTCAGATGGAAGGTGGCGAACAGCAGGGTGGGAACGCCGTTCGTCAGGTCGCCGGGGCCGATGTCCGCGAGCCCCAGGTGGTCGACACCACCGATGAGTCCTGCGAAGGTGTCGTCGCCGAAGACCAGCGAGTAGCCGGCGGTCAGCCAGACGACGGTGACCAGAGCGATCGCCACGAAGCTCATCATCAGCATGTTCAGCACGCTCTTGGCGCGGACCATGCCGCCGTAGAACAGGGCGAGTCCCGGAGTCATCAGCAGGACGAGCGCGGTCGCGGCGAGCAGCCAGGCGGTATCGCCCGTGTCGAGTCCTGCCACACCTGCCGCGGTAGGGGGAACGGGGGTCACGGGGGGTCCCTCCTCGGGGCGGCGTGGGGTTCCGGCGAAGGAGAGAGTCGCGGGCGCGCGTTACGTACGGAGCACGCGCGAGTTTCCGGCGCATTTCATTGCCCGAGGGTGACGGAAGCAACAACGCCCGGTGTGCCGTGGGTGGTCGGCGAGTGGCGGGGTCGACAGCGGGCGGTCCGCACCGTGGTCCACGTGCTCCGGTCCTCCGCCCCGGAGGCCGGAGAGGGACGGGGCGGGGCCGGCCCAGCCGGCCGGACACCTCGCCCCGTCCCTCTCCCCCGCTCGTTTCAGCGCAGCGACTTCAGCATCTCCGCACCGAACGGGGCGATGTCCTCCGTACGCCCGGCCAGCGTCTTCGCGGCCCACTCGGGGTCGGCGATGAGGGCACGGCCGACCGCCACCATGTCGAACTCGTCGCGCTCGATCCGGTCCAGCAGCTGCTCGATTCCGGTGACCGGGGAGCCCTGCCCCTGGAACGCCTGGAAGAACTCCCCGTCCAGGCCGACCGAGCCGACGGTGACCGTCGGCCGTCCGCTGATCTTCTTCACCCAGCCGGCGAGGTTCAGATCGGAACCGTCGAACTCCGGTAGCCAGTAGCGGCGGGTGGACGCGTGGAAGACGTCCACACCGGCCTCGGCGAGTGGCGTGAGCAGGGTGGCCAGCTCATCCGGCGACTCTGCGAGCTTCGCCTCGTACGCGCCCGCTTTCCACTGGGACAGACGGAAGAAGAGGGGGAACGAGTCGGACACGGCAGCCCGGCAGGCCGCCACGATCTCGGTCGCGAAACGTGTGCGCGCCACGATGTCACCGCCGTAGGCGTCGGTGCGGCGGTTGCTGCCCGACCAGAGGAACTGGTCGATGAGGTAGCCATGGGCACCATGCAGTTCCACACCGTCGAAGCCGAGCCGCTCGGCCGCCGCGGCGGCGTCGGCGAAGGCCGCGACCACGTCGTCGAGGTCCTTCTGCGTCATGGCGCGCCCCTTGGGCTCGCCCGTGAGGGACACACCGGAAGGGCCGACCGGCTCCGCGTCCGTGAACGGCGGAGCGCCCTCGGCGCGGGTCACGCCCACGTGCCACAGCTGGGGAATGACCGCGCCGCCCTCGCGGTGCACCGAGTCCACGACACCGGCCCAGCCGGCCAACGCGTCCTCGCCGTGGAAGCGCGGCACCCGGCCGCTGGTTCCGGCGGAGGCGTGGTCGACGTAGGTGCCCTCGGTGATGATCAGCCCCACCCCGCCGGCGGCCCGGCGGGCGTAGTACTCCGCGACGTCTCGGCCGGGAACGCCGCCCGGCGAGAACTCGCGTGTCATGGGCGCCATGGCGATCCGGTTGCGGGAGGTCAGCCCTCGCACGGTGAACGGCCGGGAGAGGGCTTCGGAGGCGCGCTGGGCTGCGGGGATCGCGTTCACTTCGGTCACGTCGGGTGTCCTGTCCGTCGGCTGGTCGAGTCCTCCCCTGCCCAACACCCGACCTCCGCCGCGGCTTCCCCGGCCCGCACCCACTGTGGCGAAGGTCTCCCGTCGCACCGGCCCGCCGCGGCCGTGCCCCGGGCGCCCGCCCGCCGGGTGCGATGC
>NZ_JBHWZJ010000096.1:0-22288 GCF_042728415.1 Streptomyces sp. NPDC060198
CGGACGAAGATCAGGTCGATCTTCGCTTTGCCCCCGCACGGGGGCGCCGCGCCGGCCTTCGGTCCGTCCGAACGCTCGGGCCTGATCGGGACGGCCCTCAGGCGACGGTCACCGTGCCGACGACGATCCGGTGGTCCGAGCAGGCCGCGACGCCCGTGCAGGACGTGGAGATGGCGAGTGAGTCCTCGCTGTACGAGCCGGCCAACGCGCTCTCGCGGACGAAGATCAGGTCGATCTTCGCTTTGCCCCCGCACGGGGGCGCCGCGCCGGGGGTACCCTCCGCCGTCCACTCCCCGTAGCCGAGGCAGTTGCCCGTGTCGTTGTCGTCGAGCTCCCGGTACGCACCGGTGTTGTTGCCGTTGTTCGGCACGTCGAGGCTCGGCGCGTAGAACGGGTTCAGTCGGCCGTAGTGCGGCTGGGCGTTGAAGTCGCCCGAGATCAGGACCGTCTCGCCGGCGGCGTGATAGGACTCCAGCTTCTGCCGCACAGCATCCAGCTGGGCCACGTTGAACGACTGGTTCGTGGTGATGTGCGTCGTACAGAACCGGATGGCGGGGGTGTCGGCCAGCGGCGCGCACAGCAGGTTCCGCTTCTCGGCCGAGCCGTCGTCCGGCAGCGCGATACGGGCCGCGGTGCCCAGCGGCTGCTTGCCGAACAGTGCGTTGCCGAACGCCTCGCCGTTGCACACCGAGGAGTTGCCCGCCGGGCGGCTCGGTTCGAAGCGCGCGAAGTTCTGCGTGTCCGCGGGCCAGCCCTTGGCGCGCAGCGCGGTCACCAGGGCGTCGTACTGCCCCCTGCACAGTTCGTTGAACCCGGCGAAGTCGGCCGCCCGGTTCACGATGGACGCGGCCGCCTGATCCACCATGCCGTCGGTGGTGGAACCGTCGTGGATGGTGTTCCCGGCCACGTTCCACTGCCACACCGTGTACGTATGAGGTGCCGCCGCCTCGGCCTGTGCCGCTACCGCCGCCGACGACAGCACCGCGCCCAGCGCTCCCGCGAGCACGATTCGGGCGCCACGTCGTCGGATGTCGTGAAGTCGCATCGTCGGTCCCCCTCCTTGTGTCCGGCCGCTCGGCGGCCGGACGCCGCACCGCGTCGGCACGCTGGTGATCCTAAAGCGTGTTGTCCCGCGATTCCTGGCGGGACAACCCTCGGGCAGAAGTCCCGCGCCTCGCCCATGCCGTCTCCGCACCGTCCCCACCGGAGCGCGCGCAGGGGCCCTTCCATCGTCGCCATCTTGTGACCAGGGGTGATGTTCCACCACATCTAAGGGCAGGCTAACCTAAGCCACATGAAAGCTGGTGAGAGCACTTCCGGCACGGCGTACGCCCCTTCGGCTGCCGACGTGCCACAGACGCGCGGTCACGGACTGTCCGCGAACGCGGTGACCGTCGCCTACGGCCGGACGGACGTCGTGCACGAGGCGAGCCTCGCCCTGCGGCCCGCCGAGGTGACCGCCCTGGTGGGTCCCAACGGCAGCGGGAAGTCGACGCTGCTGCGTACGCTCGCCCGGCTCCAGAACGCGCGCGGCGGCTCGCTCACCGTGGACGCCGGCACCGAGGAGGCCACGGACGCCTTCGCGCTCGGCGCCCGCGAATTCGCCAAGTGCGTCGCGCTGCTGACCCAGTCCCGGTCCACGCCGGGCGGCCTCAGCGTGCGGGACGTGGTCGAGTTCGGCCGCTACCCGCACCGGGGCCGCTGGGGTCGTCCCGACCCGGACGGCGCCGCCGCGGTGGACCGCGCCCTCGCCCTCACCGGTGTCGAGGACCTCGCCGGTCGCGGCGTCGAACAGCTCTCCGGCGGGCAGCTCCAGCGGGTGTGGCTGGCGAGCTGCCTGGCGCAGGAGACCGGCGTCCTGCTCCTGGACGAACCGACCACCTACCTCGACCTCCGCTACCAGGTCGAACTCCTCGACCTGATGCGCGATCTCGCCGACTTCCACGGTATCGCCGTGGGTGTCGTGCTCCACGACCTCGACCAGGCGGCGGCCGTCGCCGACCGGGTCGCTCTGCTCCACGCGGGACGCGTCGTCGCCGACGGCGCGCCCGAGGACGTGTTCACACCGGAGTTGCTGTCCGACGTCTACGGCATCCGCATCGACGTCGACACCGATCCGTCCACGGGCCGGCTGCGCACCCGCGCGATAGGCCGCCACCACTCCAGATCCGAAAGGCTCAGCACCTCCTCATGAAGCGTCACCTCCTCGCCGCGGCCACCGTCGCCGTCGCCGCCCTCTCGCTGACCGCCTGCGGCACCTCGGAGCCGTCCACGGACGACTCCGCGGCCTCCGCGACGCCCGCCTCCCAGAAGATCACCGTCACCGACGCCACCGGCACCAAGGTGACGCTCGACGGGCCGGCCACCAAGGTCGTCGCCACCGAGTGGAACGTGATCGAGGACCTGGTCACGCTGGGCGTCGCTCCCGTGGGCGTGGCGGACATCAAGGGGTATGCCGCGTGGAACACCGCGGCCCCGCTGACCGGCAGCCCGAAGGACATCGGTACCCGTGGCGAGCCGAGCATCGACACGGTCGCGGCCCTGGCGCCGGACCTCGTCGTCGCCACCGACGACCTCTCCCCCGACGTGGTGGCGCAGCTGCGCAAGGTCGCCCCGGTCATCCAGGTGACCTCCGCCGACGGTGCCGACCAGGTCGGCACCATGACCAAGGGTCTCGACCTCATCGCGCAGGCCACCGGCAAGACCGCCGAGGCCGACACGGTGAAGAAGGAGTTCGAGGCGAACATCGCCGAGAACAAGAAGGCTCTGGAGGACGCCGGTCTCGGCGGCGCCTCGATCGCCTCCGCCGACGGTTACGTCGACGCCAACCAGGTCTCCGTCCGCGCCTACACCGCCAAGTCCCTGCTGGGCGCGGTCAACGAGCAGCTCGGTCTGAAGAACGCCTGGACCGTGGAGGGCGACAAGGCCTACGGTCTCGCGACCACCGACGTCGAGGGCCTCACCAAGCTCGGTGACGTCCACTTCACCTACGTCGCCAACGACGTGGACGGCGACGCGTTCGCCGACAACCTGTCGAAGAACGCGGTCTGGAAGTCGCTTCCGTTCGTCAAGGACGGCAATGTGCACCGGCTGCCCGACGGCGTCTGGATGTTCGGTGGTCCCCGCTCCATGGAGGCGTACGCCGACTCTCTCGTCGACGCCCTGACGAAGAAGTAGCGCGCCGTGGCCGTCATCGAGAACACCGCGGTCGGCCGTGACCGCACCGCCGCGGCCACGACGGGCGCGGTCGCGGTGACGGCCGGGCTCGTGCTGCTCGTCCTGGTCCTCGCCGTCGTCGACATCACCCAGGGCACCGCCGACGTCGGCGCGTCCCAGGTCTGGGACGCGGTCCTCGGCCGGGCCGACACCGGGGACTCCTCCGTCGTCATCGCGTCCCGGCTGCCGCGCATGGTCGCAGGCATCCTCGTCGGGCTGGCGCTCGGCGCGGCCGGCAGTGCCCTCCAGGCGGTCAGCCGCAACGTCCTCGCCGCGCCGGACACCCTGGCGGTGAACGCCGGTTCGTACCTGGCGCTCGGCGTGGTCGCCGTCACCGGTGTCTCGCTGCCGTTCCTCGCCTCCTCCGGTGCCGCGTTCGTCGGCGGCCTCGCCGCCGCGGCCGTGGTGCTCGGGCTGTCCGGGCTCGGCAAGGGGACGGTACGTCTGGTCCTCGCGGGCAGTGCGCTGATGCTGGGTCTGAACGCGGTGACCGAGGCGCTGCTGCTGCTCTTCCCGCAGAAGACCGAAGGTCTCTACCGGTGGGGTCAGGGCGGCATCGGACAGAACGGGTTCGACGGGGTCCAGCAGATGCTGCCCGCCGTCGTGGTGGGACTCGCCGGGCTGCTGCTCGTCGCCCGCCGGGTCGACGCGCTCGGCCTGGGCGACGACGCCGCGCGGGGACTGGGGGTGCCCGTACGCGGCACCCGGATCACCACCGTCGTGCTGGCCACGCTGCTTTCGGCGGCGGCGGTCACGCTCGCCGGGCCGATCGGTTTCGTCGGTCTCTGCGCCCCGGCGCTGGTACGCCCGCTGGCCCGCCGGTACCGCGGGCTCGTACGGTTCCGTGTCGGCATGCCGGTCGCCGGGCTGATGGGTGCTGCCCTCATCCTGGGCGCGGACGTGCTGCTGCGGGCACTCGTCCCCGCCGACCTCGCCGTGGAGGTGCCCACGGGCGTCGTCACGACCGTGGTCGGCGGTGTCTTCCTGGTCGCGATGGCGCTCCGCACCAAGGACACCGCCTCGGCCGAGGCGCCGGACCGGCTGCGGATTCCCGGCCGGACGGCCTACCTGGTCACGGTGACGGTCCTCGTCGTGGCCCTGGTGGGCGTGGTCGTCGCGGCGGTACTCGTCGGCGACGCGAAGCTGCTGCTCGGCGACGTCGTGAACTGGGCGCAGGGGAAGTCCGGACGGGTCGTCACCTACGTCCTGGACACCCGGGTCCCCCGGGTGCTGGCGGCCCTCCTCGCGGGCGCCGCACTGGCCCTGTCCGGCACGCTGGTGCAGGCGGTGACCCGCAACCCGCTCGCGGAGCCGGGCATCCTCGGCGTCACGGGCGGCGCGGGGCTGGGTGCCGTACTGGTCGTCACCACCGTGACGGCCGCGAGTTCCTGGGTGATCGCCGGGGCGGCGTTCGCCGGGGCGGCCGTCGCCTCCGGGCTCGTCTTCGGACTGGCGGCGCGCAGCGGTTTCGGGCAGAACCGTCTGGTCCTGCTGGGCATGGGGGTGTTCGCCACCACCACGGCGCTGATCAGCCTGGTCATCGTGCTCAGCGACCCGTTCGACACGACGCGTGCGCTGACCTGGCTCTCCGGCTCCACCTACGGCCGGAACATGCCCGACGTGCTGCCCGTCGCGGTGGTGCTCGCGGGGGGCCTCGTCTGGTCGGTGGTACGCCGCCGGGAGCTGGACCTCGTCGCGCTGGACGAGAACACCCCGAGGCTCCTCGGTCTGCATCTCACCCGGGCCCGGCTCGGCTTCCTGGTCGTGTCGGTGCTGCTCGCGGCCTCCGCCGTCGCGGCGGCCGGGCTCATCGGCTTCGTCGGTCTGGTCGCCCCGCACGCGGCGCGCGCGCTGGTCGGCCGTCGGCACGCGCGGGTCGTCCCGGTCGCGGTGCTGCTCGGAGCGATCCTGGTCTGTCTCGCGGACATGGCGGGCCGCACGGTGATCGCCCCGGCGCAGCTCGGCGCGGGCCTGATGACCGCGGTCATCGGTGCCCCGTACTTCCTCTACCTGCTGGTCCGTACCCGCCGCTGAGCCGCCCGCGTACGCCCCGCCTTCCCTGTCGCGTTTCTCGGGGAGGCGGGGCGTACGTGCGTCCGGACACGGCCTCAGTGGGCGAACTGGCAGATCCCGCGCGGCAGGTAGGTGCCGTGCCCGGCGTGTCCGACGTAGGAGTGCTTGTCGATCACGGTGACGCCGCGCGAGATCACGGTCTCCACCCGCCCGGTCAGGCGCTTGCCCTCGTACGCCGAATAGTCGACGTTCATGTGGTGGGTGGCGGCCGAGATCGTCTGCTCGGCGTGTGGGTCGTAGAGGACGATGTCGGCGTCGGATCCGGGGGCGATGGTGCCCTTCTTCGGGTACAGCCCGAACATCCGGGCCGGGGTGGCGCAGGCGATCTCGATCCAGCGGCGCAGCCCGATGTGCCCGTCGACGACGGCCTGGTGGAGGAGGTCCATCCGGTTCTCCACGCCCGGCATGCCGTTGGGGATCTTGCTGAAGTCGTCCCTCCCCATCTCCTTCTGCCCCTTGAAGCAGAACGGGCAGTGGTCGGTGGAGACGACCTGGAGGTCGTTGGTCCGCAGCCCCCGCCAGAGCGCCGCTTGGTGCTCCTTGGGGCGCAGCGGGGTGGAGCAGACGTACTTGGCGCCCTCGAAGCCGGGTTCGGCGAGGTTGTCGGTCGACAGGAAGAGGTACTGAGGACAGGTCTCGCCGAACACCGGGAGGCCTTCGTCCCTGGCCCGGGCGATCTCGGCGACGGCCTCCTGGGCCGACACGTGCACGACGTAGAGGGGCGCCCCGGCCACCTGGCTGAGCTTGATCACCCGGTGCGTGGCCTCCGCTTCGAGCAGCGCCTTGCGTACCTCCCCGTGGTAGCGGGGGTCGCGTTCGCCGCGCGCCAGCGCCTGTTCGACCAGGACGTCGATGGCGAGGCCGTTCTCGGCGTGGGTCATCACCAGCCCGCCGTTGGAGCCGGCCTGCTGCATGGCCCTCAGGATCTGGCCGTCGTCGGAGAGGAACACCCCGGGGTAGGCGGTGAAGAGCTTGAACGAGGTGACGCCGGCCGAGACGAGCTGGTCCATCTCCTTGAGCGAGGAGGCGTTCACGTCGGACATGATCATGTGGAAGCCGTAGTCGATCGCGCACTTCCCCTCGGCCTTCTCGTGCCAGGCGTCGAGCCCGGCCTTCAGCGACCCGCCCTTGGACTGGATGGCGAAGTCCACGATGGTCGTCGTGCCGCCCCAGGCGGCGGCCAGGGTCCCGGTCTCGAAGGTGTCGGAGGCGTACGTGCCGCCGAACGGCATCTCCATGTGGGTGTGGGCGTCCACCCCGCCCGGGATCACGTACTTTCCGGTGGCGTCGATCCTCCGCCCGGTCCAGCCCTCGGCCACGTCGCTGCCGTGGGCGGCGAGCGCGATGACGCGGCCCCCCTCGATCAGCACATCGGCGTGGATCTCGTCGGACGCGGTGACGACGAGTCCGCCGTGGATCACGGTGCGGCTCATATGCCTCTCCTCGCTGTGCCGGGAAGGGACCCACGGGGAGCCTGGCCCCCGGGGGTGGTGATGCGGAAGGGGGTGGAAGCGGCGGGCCGCCTCTCGGCCGCCCGCCGTGCACCGGTCAGCCCGCCGCGCGCAGGGCCTCGCCCAGGATCGACGCGCCCTCCTCCGCCTCGGCGACGGACAGGGAGAGCGGTGGGGCGATGCGCAGCACGCTGGTGCTGTGTCCGCCGCCCTTGCCGATGAGCAGTCCGCCCTCGCGCGCCGCCTCCAGGACGGCTGCTGCCGCCCCGGGGTTCGCCCGGTCGGTGCCGGGCTCCACCAGCTCGATCCCGATCATGAGTCCGCGTCCGCGCACCTCGCGTACCGAGGCCACCGGGGCGGCGAGGGCCCGCAGGCGTTCGATGAGCAGTCCGCCGACCCGGCGGGAGTTGCCCTGGAGGTCGTGGTCCAGGAGGTAGGTGAGGTTGGCGAGGCCGGCCGCCATGGTGACGGGCGACCCGCCGAACGTGGAGATGGAGTTGGCGTCCAGGCAGTTCATCACCTCGGCGCGGGCGACCACTCCGCCGATGGACATGCCGTTGCCGATGCCCTTGGCGAAGGTGAGGATGTCCGGCGGGCCGTTCTCGGCGTGCGCCTGCCAGCCCCAGAAGTGGTCGCCGGTCCGGCCCCAGCCGGTCTGCACCTCGTCGGAGATCCACAGGACGCCGTGCCGGTCGAGCACCTCGCGGAAGGCCGCGTAGAGGCCGTCCGGCGGCGAGGTGAAGCCGCCGACCCCCTGGACCGGCTCGGCGATGAGCGCGGCGGCCCCCCGGGTGTGCCCGAGCAGGTCCTCCAGGTCGCGTACGCAGGCCGCGGTGAACTCGGCGTCGGTCAGATCCGCGTACGGTCCCCGGGTGCGTACCCCGCCGTGCACGTACAGGGTCTGGAGCGGGGAGAGGGTGGTGGGCGACCAGCTCCGGTTGCCTGTCACGGAGACGGTCGAGAACGATCTGCCGTGGTAGCTGTTGCGCATCGCGAGGATCTGGTTGGAACCCCGGTAGGTGGTGGCGAGCAGCAGCGCCGTGTCGTTGGCCTCGGTGCCGGAGGTGGTGAAGAAGACCCGGGCGTCCGGGATTCCGGAGAGGGTGGCGACACGCTCGGCGAGGTCCACCAGCGGGCGGTTGAGGTAGAGCGTGGACGAGTGGACGATCCGCCCGGCCTGCTCGCTGATCGCCTTGGTCACCTCGGGGAGCGCGTGCGCGGTCATCGTGGTGAGGATGCCGCCGAAGAAGTCCAGATAGCGGTTGCCGTCCGCGTCCCAGACGTGGCGCCCCTCGCCGTGGGTGATCTCCAGCGGCCGCTCGTAGTAGAGGGTGAGCCAGTCGGGGCTGACCGCGCGGTGGCGCGCGTGGAGGTCCGTCACGGCTCCACCAGCCCGTCGTAGGCGTCCGGCCGGCGGTCGCGGTAGAAGGCCCACTGGTTGCGGACCTCCTCGATCAGGTCGAAGTCCAAGTCCCTGACGACGAGTTCCTCCTCCTTGTCGCTGGCGACGTCGCCCACGAACCGGCCCCGCGGGTCGACGAAGTAGCTCGTGCCGTAGAAGTCGTTGTCGCCGTACTCCTCCCGGCCGACCCGGTTGATCGCGGCGATGAAGTACTCGTTGGCGACGGCCGAGGCGGGCTGCTCCAACTGCCAGAGATAGCTGGAGAGTCCGCGCGAGGTCGCGGACGGGTTGTAGACCAACTGAGCTCCGTTGAGGCCGAGTTGACGCCATCCCTCGGGGAAGTGCCGGTCGTAGCAGATGTAGACGCCCACCTTGCCGACCGCCGTGTCGAACACGGGCCAGCCGGCGTTCCCGGGCTTGAAGTAGTACTTCTCCCAGAAACCCTTGACCTGCGGGATGTGGTGCTTGCGGTACTTGCCGAGGTACGAACCGTCGGCGTCGATCACCGCGGCGGTGTTGTAGTAGAAGCCCGACTGCTCGATCTCGAAGACCGGCACCACGACGACCATGCCGGTCTCGCGGGCGAGTTCCTGCATCCGGGAGACCGTCGGGCCGTCCGGCACCGGCTCGGCCCAGCGGTAGTGCTCCGGCTCCTGCACCTGGCAGAAGTACGGGGCGTTGAAGACCTCCTGGAACCCGATGATCTTCGCCCCCTGCCGGGCGGCCTCGCGCGCGTGCTCCTCATGTTTGGCGATCATGGATTCGGTGTCGCCGGTCCAGGTCGCCTGGACGAGTGCGGCGCGAACGACGTGGGACATGAGCTGCTCCTTCGACGCGACGTCAGAGCCTCTACGCGTTTTCTACGCGGGTGGACACGGAAGGTAGGAGGAGAACGTAAGCCCCTCCCCACGGCGGGGCAAGACCGTCGCCGTGAACCGGCCGAGTCGATCACATTTCGCAGCCGAGCGGCCCGTACCCCCACCCGACACGCCGGAAGCAGCCCGGACGGGCCCCGGCGCCCGCTCATGACCGGTCGTCAGACACCGGCTACGCCCGCGACCCTCAGAGCGTGCACGAGGTCCCACTCCCGGGCCGCCGACACCGCACGGGCCGCCGCCAGCAGTTGCGGTACGAGACGGGCGGGGCCCGCGCCGGCGATGCGCGCGGCGTCCTGCGGGGACCTGACCCGGACGAAGGCGCCCAGCAGTTCCTCCGCCTCGGCCTCCCGGCCCGCGAGGTCCAGTGCGACCGCCGCGTCGGCTATCTCCTCGGCCGGCCGGGAAGCGACCTGTCGCAGAAGTTGCCCGCGGTCCTCGCCGCGCCCGGCTTCCGCGAGGGAGGCGATCGCCGCTGCCAACCCGGCCGGTGGCAGCGAGGACACCTCCCAGAGCAGGGTGGCCCAGTCGGCGCCGAGACCGGCGAGCCCCAGTGCCACCGCCAGCACCGGCAGCCGCTCGGCGGGCCAGGCCGCCGCCTCGCAGAGCACCGCGTACGCCTCTCCCGTGCGCCCCTCGGCCCGCATCGCCAGGAGCTGCGCGACCGCGTCGGCGGCGGCCCGTACGGTCTCCGGGTCGGCGGCCGGGACCGGCGCCGGCCCATCGGGGCCCGCGTCCGCCGCCGGGGCGGCGGCCCCGAAGCGGGCGCCGCGGGGCTTCGGCGCGGACGGGGCGGCGGAGGGCAGCAGGGGGAGCACCGAAGGCGGGGGCCCGGCCTCGTCGGCCTCCAGTCCCGCGAATCTGGCCCCACGCGGCTTCCCGCGCACCGGCTTCCGGACGGGGCGGCCTGCCGGCTCGGGCGGTGCGGGCGCGGCGGGCAAGGAAGTCACTTGTTCCGTAAGGGCTTTCGGGGCACGCCGCGCCCGCACCGCACCCCCGGGGCTCTCCCCGTGTCCGTCAGCCCCGTATCCGTCCACCTCGGGCCGGAACCAGCCGCTCGGGGCGGCGATCGCCGCCAGGCGGGTGCGGAGTTCGTCGCAGCGGGCACAGGCGCGGCGGTGGTCGTCCTCGGCCCAGGCGCGTGCCTGCCGGTCGGCGGTACGCGCTCCGCCCGCCCCGGCGGCGCGCAGTCGGCTGGCCGCCTCCTCCTGCTCGCGGATCATCAACTCCAGCCGCTGGTTCAGCTCCCGACGGCCGCCGGGGAGCCGGTCGCGGGCCGCCGCCGATGCCGAATAGAGGGAGGCGGCCCGCACGGACTCCCGTTCGGCGAATCGCGTACCGCAGACGGCGGCCAGATCCTGCAGGAGCGACTCGACAACGTCCCAGGGCGGTATCTCGACGCCCTCGAAGCAGGCCCGCATCCCGGCGGGATCACGTCGGACGAAGACTCCGTACCAACCGCTCCCTGGATCAAGGCGAGCAGCCAACTCTCCCAGGAACCAAGCGAATTCATCCACTTCGACCACTTGCTGACGCACCGTCATCGCCGCCCTCGTCGGCCCTCGGCTGGAACCCTCCAGTCAGCTCGCATTCGACCGCAGCCGTGTTACGGCGCGGCTACGCCCACTTTTCGAGTCCGAGGCACGGGAAGTCCGAGGCACGGTAAGTCCGGGGCGCGCGGCCTCTCAGAAGGTCACGGCGATCCCGGTGTGCGGCCGCTTTCCGAGCCGTACGACCATGGCCGGCCAGTCGACCAGCCAGAACTTCCAGGTGTACTTGCGGGCCAGAGTCTTGCGTACGGCCGCCATGCCCGCCCCTTCGACGAGCCGTGCGGTCCCCTCCACACCGGCCGTACCGTCCGCGATCCGGCCCTTGACGTCGCAGACGGTGACGCGGACACGGGGGTCGCGGCGGAGCCGCTTCACCTTCCACGAGTCCGAGCGGGTCCAGACGTAGAGCGTCCCGCCGTCGACCGCCGCCCATACCGGCGTGGCGACGGGGGTGCCGTCCTTGCGATAGGTGGTCAGGCTGACGTACTCGCTGCGCGCGAAGTCCTGGAGAGTCACGGCCCGAGCCTAAGGCCACGCCACGGGCTCGACGGCAGCCCTCAGGCACCGAGCGGCAGCAGATACCCGGCGGGTACGGGCACGGGTCCCGCCGGCTCCGCCTCGCCGGGCTCCTCGGCGCAGCCCGCGAGGATCTCGTCCAGGGTGAGCCCGAGGGCGGCGGCGATGGCCGCCACCGTGAAGAACGCGGGCGTCGGGGCGCGGCCGGTCTCGATCTTGCGGAGGGTTTCGGCGGAGAGGCCGGCGCTCGCCGCGACGGCGACCATGCTGCGCTCGCCGCGCGCCTCGCGCAGCAGGGCACCGAGCCGTTCGCCGCGCAGGCGCTCTTCCGGGGTCAGGGGCGTTCGTACCATGCCGTCATTCTAATACCGCATGGACCGGTATAGTAATTGGTATGGTGCAACTCAAGACAGAGACCTCCCTGGCCGCGATGCGGGAGGCCGGCCGGGTCGTGGCGCAGATGCTGACCGCCACGCGCGAGGCGGCGGTGGAGGGCGTGAGCCTGCGTGACCTCGACGCAGTGGCGCGCGACGTACTGCGTGAGGCCGGGGCCGGATCACCCTTTCTCCACTACCACCCGCATTTCGCACCCGTACCGTTTCCGGCGGTGATCTGCGCGTCGGTGAACGACGCGATCGTGCACGGAATCCCCGACGGCTACCGGCTGCGCGACGGCGACCTGGTCAGCATCGACGCGGGCGCGCTGCTGGACGGGTGGGCGGGCGACTCCGCGGTCAGCTTCACCGTGGGGCGGGCACGGCCCGCCGACACGCTGCTGATCGACACCGCGTACGCGGCACTGGAAGCGGGCATCGCGGCGGCCGTCGTCGGCAACCGCATCGGTGACATCGCCCACGCGATCGGCACGGTCTGCCGCGCGGCGGGCTACGGCATCCCCGAGGGGTTCGGCGGGCACGGTATCGGCCGGGCCATGCACGAGGACCCGTCCGTGCCGAACGAGGGGCGTCCGGGGCGGGGGCTCCCCCTGCGCAACGGCATGGTGCTGGCGATCGAGCCGATGCTGATCGCCGGCGGCGGAGACCGCTTCCGGCCGGACCCGGACGGCTGGACACTGCGGACCACGGACGGCAGCCGGGCCGCCCACGCCGAGCACACGGTGGCCATCACCGACGACGGCCCCCGCATCCTGACGGCGCTCTGAGCGACCCGGCGGGCGGTCCGCGGACGTCGCGGGCCGCCCACGGCGGACCTCGATCAGCGCCTGCCGCCGCTCGGCGTCACCACCATGGCCGAGCCGCCGCCCCGGCGTACCGTCTCCGCCGCGGCGAGCCATCGCCCGTCGGGCAGCCGCTCGACGCCGGTGGCCGCGCCGATCTCCGGGTTCAACTTGAACACATGCCCGAGGGATTCCAGTTGGGCCCGCAGCGGGCTGTCCCACAGGGCGGGCTCGATCTCGGTGGCCGCCGCGTTGCGCTGACTGGCGCGGGGCGCCGCGATGGCATCGACGAGCGGCAGCCCGCGGTCGAGCCGGCCGGTCAGGGTCTGGAGCACCGTGGTGATGATGGTCGCCCCGCCGGGCGATCCGAGCGCCAGCACCGGCTTCCCGTGGTCGAGCACGATCGTCGGCGAGATCGAGGAGCGCGGGCGCTTGCCCGGACCGGGCAGGTTCGGGTCGTGCACGGCCGGGTTGGCGGGCGCGAAGGAGAAGTCCGTCAGCTCGTTGTTGAGCAGGAACCCGCGTCCGGGCACCGTGATGCCGCTGCCACCGGTCGACTCGATGGTCAGGGTGTAGGCGACGACGTTGCCCCACTTGTCGGCGGTCGTCAGGTGGGTGGTGTTCTCCCCCTCGAAGGTCGTCGGGGCGGCGGTTCCGCCCGTCGCGCACGGGGTCGGGGACGTGGGGTCACCGGGCGCCAGCGGGCTGGTCAGCACGGCGTCGTCGCGGACGAGGCAGGCCCGCGAGTCGGCGAACCGCTGACTGAGCAGTCCGGCCGTGGGGACGTCCTCGAACGCCGGGTCGCCGACCCAGCGCCCCCGGTCCGCGAAGGCGATCCGGCTCGCCTCGACGAACCGGTGCAGATACTGCGCCCGACTCGCCTTCGAGAGGTCGGTGGACTCCAGGATGTTGAGGGCCTCTCCGACGCTGGTGCCGCCGGACGAGGAGGGCGCGATGCCGTAGACGTCGAGTCCGCGGTAGCCCACCCTGGTCGGCGCCTGCCGCAGCGCCCGGTACGCCTTCAGGTCCTTGGCGGTCAGGTCGCCGGCCCGCGCGACACGGCCGGACGCCGGGTCGACGGGAGGCTTGCGCACGGTGCGCACGATGTCGTCGGCCAGGTCGCCCCGGTAGAGCTCCTCGACGCCTTCACGGCCGAGCTTCTCGTACGTACGGGCCAGGTCCGGGTTCTTGAACACCGACCCCACGACCGGGAGTTCACCGCCGGGCAGGAAGAGCTTCGCGGTATCCGGGAAGTCGGCGAACCGCTCCTGGTTCCCCTCGGTCTGGCTGCGGAAGGTGCCGTCCACGACGAACCCGTCACGGGCCAGGCGCTCGGCGGGTTTCAGCAGGGCGCCGAGCGACTTGGTGCCCCAGGTATCGAGCGCCTTGTCCCAGGTGGCGGGGGTGCCGGGGGTGCCGACGCCGAGTCCGCTGGTGACGGCGTCGTTGAAGGCGAGCGGCTTGCCGTCCTCCAGGAAGAGCGAGGAGTCCGCGCTGCGCGGCGCCGTCTCACGGCCGTCGATGGTCTGCACCGTACGGGACTTGGCGTCGTAGAGGACGAAGTACCCGCCGCCGCCGATCCCGGCCGAGTACGGTTCGGTGACCCCGAGCGCGGCGGCCGTCGCCACGGCCGCGTCCACGGCGTTGCCGCCCTTGCGCAGCACCTCGATACCGGCCGCGGTGGCGTCCGCGTCCACGCTGGCCACCGCTCCCCCGTATCCCGCGGCCACCGGCGTCTTGGCCGGTAAGCCTGGTCGTGGCGAGGATCCGGCGGGGGCTGCCGCCCCGACGGACGCCACCACGGCGAGCACGGCCAGGACCGATACGTTCCGTCCGACAGGACGACGCATGCGTACCTCCAGTTGAGAACCGTCCGCGCAGACTAACCCCGGGCCGACCGGATCGTCAGGACCGCCTCGAACAGGCACCCGGATGCCCGCTACTATCCCCGGCCATGACCGACGACGTACGCAACATCGTGCTGGGCGTCATCGCCGCGGGGGTGAGCGCGGCTCTCGGCTGGCTCGCGCGCACCTACCTCTGGCGCCGTAAACTCCGCCGCAAGCAGGCCTTCTTCGGCCTTCCGGCCAACTCCGAATGCCTGCTGGTCGTCAACCGGGACCCGGGCACGGACGGCGCGGTGCACCGCCACGACGTCTTCGCCCTGCTGGAGCTGTCGGCGATGATCAAGGAGTGCGGGGCGCACGCGCAGATCCTCTCCCACGACACGGCACGCCAGGGCTTCGGCGAGCGCACGGAGTACTGCGTGGGCGGTCCGGGATCCAACCGGCGCATGGCCGCCCACCTCCAGTCCCTGCTTCCCGGCGTGCGGGTGAACACCGACCGCGAACCGGGCCCGGACCGGGCCTCTTTCCGCATCGGCACGGAGTACTACCCGGTGGAGAACGGCGTCCTGGAACACGTACTGCTGGCCCGGCTGAGCATCGGCCGGGAGGCCCGGCCGGTGTTCCTCCTCTGCGGCCAGCGCGCGATCACCAACCAGGCAGCGGCCCGCCATCTCGTGCGCCACTACGAGAAGTTGACGCGCACCTACCGCGACTCGACTTTCTGCCTGCTGCTGAAGGTCGTCAACTCCGAGGCGTACGGCCCCGACATGGTGGAGGTGGTGGCGGACGTGACGCGAGCCGCGCAGACCCCTCTCCCCGCGCCGGCCCTCGCCACCGAAGCCACCGAAGCCACCGCCTGAGCGGGACACCGGGCGGCGGCACAGGAGGGAAAATCGGCATTCCGGGAAACCGGACCGCCGAGAACGCGGGAGGCGAAGCCGGCGAGCCAGAAAAGGCGTGCGAGCCGGTTCGACGGGCGGCGGTTCAACGGGGGCGGTTCGACGGGGGCGGTTCAACCACTTCCGAGTTTGAATCCGACCCCTCGCACGGTAATGATCCATCCATTGGCCCCCAGTTTTCCGCGGAGGCTGCTGACGTGCGTGTCCACGGTCCGCCTCGACCATGAATCACCCCACACCTGCTGGAGCAACCTCTTCCTCGGAATTACGGTGTCCGGATAGGAGGCGAGCACGCAGAGAAGATCGAACTCTTTCCGGGTCAGCCCCACGTTCCGTCCGGCGAGTCGGACTTCACGGGAATTCACGTCGATGTGCAGAGGACCGCGGTCGATCGCCGCGCCCGCACTGCGCCGGGAGCGCACCCGGCGCATGACCGCGTCGATCCGGGCCATCAGCTCCCGGAACCCGTAAGGCTTGACGAGGTAGTCGTCGGCGCCGGACTGCAGACCGAGGACGCGGTCGAGTTCGGATCCGCGGGCGGTGACGACGATCATCGGCACGCAGCTCACCGCGCGGATCCCCTTGCAGACCTCCAGGCCGTCCAGGTCGGGGAGATCGAGGTCCAACAGGACCAGATCCACGTCCTCGTGGGCTTCCAGGGCCGCGCTCCCACGGTCCACGGCGGCAACCTCGTGGCCGTGCCGGCGCAGACCGTCCACCAGCGCGCAGGCGTCGGAGGCGTCGTTCTCCACGATGAGAATGCGCCAACCGCCCGGCGCGGACTGCGCGGCGCGGACGGGAAGCCCGACGGACGGCGACCGCACCGCGGCCGCCGTCCCGGCGCGGCCGGACGGTGCGGCCGCCCCCGGTATGAGGGGCCCCGGCAACCGCTGCGACGAAGTGTGCGACATATTGGCCCCCTGGACACGTTCGCGGAGTGCGGTCACGTACGTGGGGGCAATTCTACGAACGGGACTAGCGAACCCACAGGGCCACAGGGTGAAGAGACTGTTGCAGTCGCATGAAACAGTATCCAATATGTGACCCACGACTCGGCCCGGGGATTGCGCGGAATCGCCCGCGCTCGGACCGACCTGCCCGGCCTCCCGTCTTCCGGGCGGACCGAACCGCACCGCGGGCGGCTTCCGGTCATCCAGAATTTCCCGCCCGAAGAGGGTGACGTGTGTCACGGTCAGTGTTTTCCGGTGCCGCCGCGCCCCCTTTCCCGGCCGCGGCGTGATCCGCCGAGGACGGGCGGTGCAGTGGCAACCCGGTGGACGCGAGAGGGAGTCCGGTACCGCCGTGTCGTCGCGCGACCAGCTGCGCGGCGACGGAGATCGCCGTCTCCTCCGGCGTGCGGCCACCCAGATCGAGCCCGATCGGTGAGGCGAGCCGGGCCAGTTGGGCCTCGGTGACACCCTCCGCCCTCAGCCGCGCCACCCGCTCCCCGTGCACCCGGCGGGAACCCATCGCCCCGACGTAGGCGACCGGCAGCCGCAGGGCGAGGGCGAGCAGCGGCAGGTCGAACTTGGGGTCGTGGGTGACCACGCAGAGCACCGTCCGGGCGTCCACGTCGGTTCCCGCGAGATAGCGGTGCGGCCAGTCGACGACCACCTCGTCCGCGCCGGGAAAGCGGGCCGGGGTGAGGAAGGCGGGCCGGGCGTCGCAGACGGTGACGCGGTAGCCGAGGAAGACGCCGATCCGCGTCAGGGCGGCAGCGAAGTCGTTGGCACCGAAGACGATCAGACGGGGCGGAGGTGCCGACGACTCGACGAAGAGGGTGACCGGGCGCCCGCAGTACGAGCCGTCGGCCCCCAGGGTCACGGTGCCCGTCCGGCCGGCGGCGAGCAGCGCCGCGGCTTCCGCCGCCGCGGCCCCGTCCAGCCGGGGATCGCCGCCGAGCGTCCCGGCGCGTGAGCCGTCCGGACGGACGGTCAGCAGTCTGCCCCCCGGTTCCGGCAGGCCGTCCAGTACCCGTACGAGCGCGACGCCCCGGCCGGCGGCCGCGTGGTCCAGCGCGTCGTCCAGCGCCCCGGCGCCCGCGTCCGCCAGGACCGGGGTGACCAGGACGTCGATGATCCCGCCGCAGGTGAGGCCGACGGCGAAGGCGTCCTCGTCGCTGAAGCCGAATCGTTCCAGCACGGCATTCCCGTCGTCCAGGGCGCGTTCACAGAGGTCGTGTACCGCCCCCTCCACACATCCCCCGGAGACCGAGCCGAGTACCGTGCCCGCCCGGTCCAGAGCGAGCGCCGCACCGGGCTGCCTCGGGGCGCTGCCCTGGACGCCGACCACGGTGGCCACCGCGAAGTCCTTCCCCTCGTCCCGCCATCGACGCAGCTCTCCGGCCAAATCGAGCATTCGCCCCTCCAGGTGCGACTGGTGCGACTGGTGCGACTGGCACCGCCCGTGCGCGGCGCACGCGCTCGGCGCGCGGGGCGGATGGAACACGCCGGACACGCCGGACACGCCGGACACGCGCACCCGTCCGGGCCATCCGGGGCCCGAGGCGTGCGCCACCACACCTCCGGCGGCCCGTCCGCCCCCGGCGCCGCTCGTCCGTCCCGGCCGCCAAGACCGGTCAGGCGTCGCCGGGCAGGCGGGACTTGCGAACCACGCCCCAGGGCCGTCAGCCGTCCGCGCGGTCGTCCGCGTCGAGGACGCGACGCAGCAGCAGGGTGAGCGTCTTGCGCTCGTCCGGGTCCAGACAGGACAGGAAGGCGTCCTGGGACGCCTTCGCGACCTCGCTCAGCCGGCGTTGCTCCGCGACACCCTCGTCGGTGAGTTCCACCACCTGGCGCCGCCGGTCCGCCCGGTCCCGGGTGCGCCGCACCAGGCCCCGCTCCTCGACGGTGTCGAGGTAACCGCCCAGATGGCTGCGCTGGAATCCGAGCCGGTCCGCCATGACGTGCTGGGGCAGCGGTCCGAAGTCGGCGAGCGCGGTGAGCGTGGCGAAGTGGGGCAGCCGGAGCCCCGACCGTCCCACCGCGTCGACCAGGGCCTCGTGCCCGATGCGGGCCACGTGGCTGGCGACGTACGAGGGCAGGGCCAGCAGGCTGGGCGGGCGGAGCCCCTCCTGGGGCAGGCCCCCTCGCGGGCCGGCGCTCTCCGTAGGGCTGCCGCCGGGTCGGCACTGCTCGGTGTCGCTCATACCGGCATCGTACGCGACGACAGTGCCTGGACGTAAGGACGACGTCATGTAATGATTCCGTCGTGATATTAATTTGGCGCTCCCGCCCCGTTGCGCGTACGGCGGCGCCCACGTCCCGGAGGACCGCTCGATGACCGACACGCCCACCACCCCCGCCGAGGCCCCGGCCTCCACCCCGGCCGCACGCTCCATCGCCGCGCCGTTCGCCGCCCTGCTGCTCGCGGTGCTGTCCTTCTCGCTGATGCAGACGATGGTCGTGCCGGCGCTGCCCAACCTCCGGGAGGAGTTCGGCGCCTCGACGACCGGCGTCTCCTGGGTGATCAGCTCCTTCCTCCTGACCGCCTCCGTCGCCACCGCGCTGCTGGGCCGGGTCGGCGACATGTTCGGCAAGAAGCGGGTACTGATCGCGAGCCTCAGCGTCTTCGCCCTCGGCACCCTGCTCGCCGCCCTGTCCGACTCCCTCGGTCTGCTGATCGCGGCCCGCGCCGTCCAGGGCGTCGGCTCGGCCGCCTTCCCGCTGGCCTTCGGCATCGTGCGCGACCAGTTCCCGCGCGAGCGGGTCCCGGTGGCCATCGGCCTGATCTCCTCCACCTTCGGCATCGGTTTCGGTGTGGGCCTGGTGATCCCGGGGCCGATCGTGGACGCGCTGGACTGGCACTGGATCTTCTGGCTCGGCCTGATCGTGATCCTGCTGGGCATCGCCGCCGTGGCAGCCTTCATCCAGGAGTCCTCGGTCCGCTCCCCCGGCCGCATCGACTGGCCCGGTGTCTTCCTGCTCAGTGCGGGCATCGTGGCGCTGCTGCTCGCCATCAGCCAGGGCAAGTCGTGGGGCTGGGCCTCGGTGTCGGTCATCGGCCTGTTCGTCGCCGCGCTCGTGCTGCTGGCGGTGTTCTGGTACGTGGAGACCAAGGTGCGCGAGCCGCTCATCGACATCGAACTGCTGCGCCGCCCCGCGGTTCTGACCAGCCACATCACCGCCCTCATCATCGGTTTCGGCATGTACGGGGCCTTCACCCTCGTCCCGCTGCTCGCGCAGACCCCCTCCCGGGCCGGATACGGCTTCGACGCCTCCGTCACCGAGTCGGGGCTGTTCATGGTGCCGATGGCGGTGACCATGCTGTTCGCGAGTCCGCTCGCCGGACGGCTCGGCGCGGCCTTCGGATGGAAGCTCCCGCTGGTGCTGGCCTGCCTGATCGGCGTGGTCGGGTTCGTCGTCTACGCGGCGGCGCACGACAGCGAGTGGGCCATGTACGCGGGCTCCGCCGTCCTCGGCATCGGTGTCGGGTTCGCCTTCGCGGCCCTCGCCAACCTCGTGGTCAGCGCCGTCGACCGGAGCCAGACCGGCCAGGCGACCGGCATCAACACCATCATGCGGACCATCGGGGGCTCGCTGGGCGCGCAGATCGCGGCGTCGCTGGTCGCGGCGGAGACGATCCCGGGCACGCCGATCCCCGTCGAGTCCGGCTACACCACGGCGTTCGTGATGTCCGCGGTCGCCCTCGGCGTGGCCACGCTGGCCGCCCTGGCGGGTCCGGGGTCCTTGCGCCGCAAGGCCGTGGCCGCCGCCCCCGCCCCGAGCAGCGGCCCCAGCGCCGCCTGACGATCCCAGGAGCCCACAGGCATGCCCGACTACGGACACGACCTCCTCTTCGGCACCGTCCTGGTGCCTTCGGCCGGGGACGGCGACTCGGCCGTCGCCCTCGCCCGCACGGCCGACCGGGCCGGACTGGACCTGGTGAGCGTCCCGGACCACCCCTATCAGCCGGGCATGCTCGACGCCTGGGCGGCGCTCGCGGTCATCGCCGCGTCCACCTCCCGGGTGCGGGTCTTCCCCAACGTGGCGAACCTGCCGCTGCGTCCGCCCTCCGTGCTGGCCCGCACGGCGGCGAGCCTGGACCTGCTGACCGGCGGACGCGTCGAGCTGGGTCTCGGTGCGGGGGCCTACTGGGACTCGATCGCCGCGGACGGCGGACCGCGCAGGACCCCCGGCGAGGCGGTCCGGGCGACCCGGGAGGCCATCGAGGTCATCCGGGCGCTCTGGACCCCGGGGCGGCAGGTCCGCCTCGACGGCAAGCACTACGGGCTCTACGGGGCCGCCTCCGGCCCCGCCCCGGCCCACCCCATGTCCCTGTGGGTCGGGGCGGTCGGTCCCCGGATGCTGGACCTGGTCGGGTCGGCGGGCGACGGCTGGCTGCCCAGCGTGCCGCACGTGCCCCCGGCGCGCCTCGGGGCCGGCCACCGGATCGTCGACGAGGCCGCCGAACGGGCGGGTCGCGCCCCGGCGGACGTACGGCGGTTGTACAACCTCTCGCCGGGGCCGGGCGGTTTCCCCGAGGGGCCTCCCGCCGCGTGGCCGGAGCAACTGGCCCGACTGGCCCTGGAGCACGGCACCAGCGCGTTCCTGCTGCCGGCCCACCACCCGGATCTGCTGCGGACGTTCGGCGAGGAAGTGGCTCCGGCCACCCGGGAGCTGGTGGAACGGGCGCGCAGGGGCGGCGGCAGTACGGAACCGCAGGCGCGGCCCGCCGCCCCCGCGCCCCCCGCCCGCCGTCCGGCGGAGTCCTCCGGCGACGGGGACCGGCTCGGGGTGCGGGCCACGCCGCCGCCCGCCGAGCGTTTCTCCACCGAGCGGTTGTGGGACGAGTCGACCCGGCCCGTCGCACCGCCCGCCGGCCCGGAGCGGCGGCGCGACCCGGCGCCCGCGCGCAATCTCGTGGCCGCGCACGACAGCCTCCGGGCCGACCTGGACCGGCTCCGCGAGGTGGCCCGGGAGGTGCTGGCGGAGACCCTGGACCCCGGCGCGGCCCGCTCGGAGATCCAGAAGCTGAGTCTGCGTCAGAACAACTGGACGCTGGGCGCCTACTGCGCGTCGTACTGCCGGGTGACCACCCTGCACCACACGCGTGAGGACCAGGACCTCTTTCCCCACCTGCGTCGCTCCGAGCCGGGCCTCGCCCCGGTCCTCGACCGGCTCACCGAGGAGCACCACGCCATACAGGGGGTGATCGACCGGCTCGACCGGGAGCTGGTCGCCTTCGTCCGGGGCGAAGGCGGCCGGGACGGGCTGGCCGCCGCGGTGGACCTGCTCACCGACGTACTGCTCTCCCATCTCGCTTACGAGGAAGCGGAGTTGATCGAGCCGATGGCGCGGTACGGCACCGGCTGGTGATCCGGCCGGAGCGGCCCGGTCACGCGGGTCGCTCCGTGGTGTTCGCACACTCACCCGGGCTCCTGTCCCGTCGCCACCGGGCGGGACGGGTCCGCCGACCAGGCGGACCAGGAGCCCGGGTAGAGGGCCGCTCCGGTGACGCCCGCGCGTTCCAGGGCGAGCAGGTCGTGGCAGGCGGTGACGCCGCTGCCGCAGTAGACGACGACCCCGGTCCCTTCCTCCACGCCGAGCGCCCGGAACCGCTCGCGCAGCCGCTCGGGGGTGTGGAAGGAGCCGTCCGGGGCCAGGTTGCCGGCCCAGGGGGCGCTGCGGGCCCCGGGGACGTGCCCCGACGCCTTGTCGGAGGGGAGTACGACGGCCCCGGAGTAGCGGTCGGCGGCGCGGGCGTCCAGAACCACGGCCTCGCCGGAGGCGACCTCGTCGGCGGTGCGCAGCAGGTCCCGGGGCCAGGCGACGGGGGTGAGCACGGCCGGTTCCGGTGTCACGTCTCCGGTCTCCCGCTCCCCCTCCCAGGCGGCCAGTCCCCCGTCGAGCAGGGCGGCGGGCCGCCCGGTGCTCCGCAGCAGCCAGACCAGCCGGGCGGCGTACGCCCCGCCGTCGGCGTCGTAGGCCACCACGGTGGTGCCGTCCCCGACGGAGAGCGCGCCGAGTGCGCGGGCGAAGTCCTCGGGGTCCGGCAGCGGATGGCGGCCGTCCACGTCGTCGGCCGGCGCGGAGAGCACCGTGTCGACGTCGACCCAGACGGCTCCGGGCAGATGCCCGGTCCGGTAGGCGTCCCGGCCGCTGCGGCCGTCGAGGAACCAGCGCACGTCGGCGAGCACGAGCGCGCCGAGGCGCTCGCGCACCCAGGCCGCGTCGACCACGGGCGGGAGGGTGGAAGCGGTGGCGGCGGGGACAGGCGCGGGGGCCGGCGGGCGTACGGGTTCGGGCACGGCGGGTCCTTCCGGTGGCGCGGGACGTAGGGA
>NZ_JBHWZJ010000097.1:0-22092 GCF_042728415.1 Streptomyces sp. NPDC060198
CATCGAGACACCGATGTCGGCGTCCTTCAGCGCGAGCACGTCGTTGACGCCGTCGCCGGTCATCGCGACCGTGTGGCCGCGCGACTGGAGGGCCGCGACCATGTTCCGCTTCTGCTGCGGGGTCACCCGGCCGAAGACCGTGTTCTCCTCCATCGCGCTCGCCATCGCGTCCTGTTCCCCGGGCATCTTCCGGGCGTCGAGCGTGTGCTCGGCGCCCGGAAGGCCGAGCTTTCCGGCCACCGCCCCCACCGAGACGGCGTTGTCCCCGGAGATCACCTTCGCGGCGACCCGCTGGTCCGCGAAGTAGCGCAGCGTCTCCCCGGCGTCCGGCCGCAGCCGCTGTTCCAGCACCACGAGCGCGGTGGGCAGGGAGCCGGCGGAGGCGTCCGGGCCGTCCAGGGTGCCCTTCGCCCGGGAGAGCAGCAGGACGCGCAGCCCCTGCCGGTTCAGCTCCTCGATCGAGGCCAGCTCGGGATCCCCGTCGGGGAGCAGCACGTCGGGAGCGCCCAGCAGCCAGACGGAGTCGGCGGCGTGATCACCCGAGCCGTCCTCCCGGAAGGCGGCGCCGCTGTACTTGCGGGCCGAGGAGAACGGCAGGGTGTCCGTCACCCGCCAGCCGCCCGGGTCGGGGTAGGCGTCCACGATGGCCAGGAGGCTGGCGTTCGGCCGGGGGTCCGAGCCGCCGAGGGCGCCCAGCACGCGGGAGACGTACGCCTCGTCGGCCGAGCCCAGCGTGCGGACCTCGGTGACGTCCATGCCGCCTTCGGTGAGGGTGCCGGTCTTGTCGAGGCAGACGACGTCGACCCGGGCCAGCCCCTCGATGGCGGGCAGCTCCTGGACGAGGCACTGCTTGCGGCCGAGGCGGATGACACCGATCGCGAAGGCGACCGAGGTCAGCAGCACCAGCCCCTCCGGGATCATCGGCACGATCCCCCCGGCGCTCCGGGCGACCGACTCCTTGAAGTCGTTCTCCTTGACCACCAGCTGGCTGATGACGAGCCCGATCGCGGTCGGGACCATCATCCAGGTCACGTACTTCAGGATCGTGGAGATGCCGCTGCGCAGCTCGGACTGGACGAGGGTGAAGCGGGACGCCTCCTCCGCCAGCTGGGCGGCGTACGCCTCGCGCCCGACCTTCGTCGCGGTGAACGCCCCGCCGCCCGCGACGACGAAGCTGCCCGACATCACCGGGTCTCCCGCGCGCTTGAGCACCGGGTCGGCCTCGCCGGTGAGGAGGGACTCGTCGATCTCCAGGTTGTCGGCCTCGCCGACCGTGCCGTCCACCACGACCTTGTCGCCCGGTCCCAGCTCGATCAGGTCGCCGAGCACGATCGCGGAGGTGGAGATCTCGCCGGCGGTCCCGTCGCGCCGCACGGTGGGTTTCGCCTCGCCGACGACGGCGAGCCCGTCCAGGGTCTTCTTGGCCCGCCACTCCTGGACGATGCCGATGCCGGTGTTGGCGATGATGACGAAGCCGAAGAGGCTGTCCTGGATCGGCGCGACCGCCAGCATGATCACCCAGAGCACGCCGATGATCAGGTTGAACCGGGTGAGGACGTTGGCGCGGACGATCTCGGTGAGCGAGCGCGAGGAGCGGACGGGCACGTCGTTGACCTCGCCCCGCGCGACCCGCTCCGCCACCTCGGCGGTGGAGAGCCCGCGGGGGTCGTACGCGAGGGGAGCGGCCTCTTCGGAGGGGGAGCGATCGGGGGTCTGTCCCCCGGAGGAGTCGATTGCCCGCTGCGTCATGGTTCAGACGGTACGGGCGGAACGCCGGGTCAGCCCGCGAGGCGGGGCTGTACAGGGGGAGGCGCGGCCCGCGCGGGGAGGGCCGGGCGGGCGGTGCGGCGACGCGGGGCGGCCCGCGCGAGGTGAAGAGGGGGCCGGGCGGTGCGGTGGGAGGAGCGGTCAGCCCGCGGTGCCCGGCGCGTCCGGTCCGTCGTCATCCGTCACCGCGGCGGCCGCGGCATCGCGGAGGGCGGCGTGGCGCTTGAGGGCCGCGTCGCGTCCGCGGACGTACCAGATGCCGATCAGGCCGAGTCCGGCTCCGGCGAGGCAGGTCCACACCCACCAGAGGTGGCCGTGGTCGTCGAACCAGCCGTAGAAGGGGAGCTGCACGAGGAAGAGGACGAACCAGAGGATCGTGCCGCCCGTGATGGTGGCGACGACGGGGCCCTCCAGGGGCTCGGGCGCCTCGTGCTTCGGTGTCCACTTCTCCATGGAGCCAGTCTATGGGCCCCCGGTCGGGCAGGGAGGGGCAGGCCGGTGCGGTGATAAGGGCCGCGTACATAAGGGCCCCGATCCCTTGCGCCGCAAGGGTCTACGCGCGGAGATAGCGATCTTCGCCTTATGTATTCATACTTAATCCGTTCGGGAATGGCGCGATTTATTCGTGTAAAAGTCCAAAGACGGTCACCTTTCCCCCCGCACCCCCACTTGATCCAGGGCCCGCTCCACGGCTCCTCCGTACGTCTGAGGTCACACATGTCCCGCTCGGCCACCGCAGAGGTCGACCCCAGCCCGCCGCAGAACGGGCTAGACCGGTATTTCAAGATCTCCGAGCGGGGTTCCACGGTCGCCCGTGAGATCCGCGGCGGATTCGCCACGTTCTTCGCGATGGCGTACATCATCGTGCTCAACCCGATCATCCTCGGCAGCGCCAAGGACATGTACGGGCACCAGCTCGACAGTGGCCAGCTGGTCACCGCCACCGTGCTGACCGCGGCGTTCACCACGCTGCTGATGGGCGTCATCGGCAACGTGCCGATCGCGCTCGCCGCCGGTCTCGGCGTCAACACCGTCGTCGCCCTCCAGCTCGCCCCGCGCATGAGCTGGGCGGACGCGATGGGCATGGTCGTCCTCGCGGGCATCGTGGTGATGCTGCTGGTCGCCACCGGGCTCCGGGAACGCGTGATGAACGCCGTGCCCACCTCGCTCCGCAAGGGCATCTCGATGGGTATCGGACTCTTCGTCCTGCTCGTCGGACTGGTCGACTCCGGATTCGTCTCCCGCATCCCCGACATCGCCCAGACCACCGTCCCGCTCCAGCTCGGCAGCGGCGGCCACCTGCTCGGCTGGCCGGTCCTGATCTTCGTGCTGGGCGTGCTGCTCACCCTCGGGCTCATCGTCCGCAAGGTGCCGGGCGCCATCCTGATCTCGATCGTCGCCATGACGATCCTCGCGCTGATCATCAACGCGGCCGTGGACCTGCCGGCCGGTGCCTGGGGCCTCACCGTTCCGGAGTGGCCGGGCAACCCGGTCGCCTCGCCGGACTTCGGCCTGCTCGGCGACTTCAGCCTCTTCGGCGGATTCTCCAAGGTCGGCGTGCTCACCGGCATCCTCTTCGTCTTCACCGTCCTGCTGTCCTGCTTCTTCGACGCGATGGGCACCATCCTCGGTGTCGGCGACGAGGCGAAGCTGACGGACCCCGAGGGCAACTTCCCCGGCATCAACAAGGTGCTGTTCGTCGACGGCATCGCGGTCGCCGCGGGCGGCGCGACCTCCTCCTCGGCCTCCACCTGCTTCGTGGAGTCCACCGCGGGCGTCGGCGAGGGTGCGCGCACCGGCCTCGCGAGCGTGGTCAGCGGGCTGCTCTTCACGGTGGCGCTGTTCCTGACGCCGCTGGCGACCATGGTTCCCTCGCAGGCGGCCACCCCGGCGCTGGTGGCGGTCGGGTTCCTGATCGTCGCGAGCTCGGTCCGGGGGGTCGACTGGAGCGACTTCACCCTCGCCATCCCGGCGTTCCTCGCCATGGTGATGATGCCGTTCACCTACTCCATCACCAACGGCATCGGCATCGGCTTCATCGCGTTCAGCGCGATGCGGCTGGCGGCCGGCCGGGGCCGTGAGGTGCCGGTGGCCATGTACGTGGTGTCGGCCGTGTTCGTCTTCTACTACGCGATGCCGGCTCTCGGCCTCACGTGATCGGACCCGCCGGGCCGGACCGCGTGGCCCGGCGCCCCTCCTTTCGGGGAGCGCGGGCGCCGGTCACGTGATCCGGTCCACCGGCCCCTGTTCGGTCTGGGGCCCGTAGAACTTCTCCGTCTCGTCGACCGCCGACTTGAAGCGTTCGTCGAAGTCGTCGCGAATGAGCGTCCGGACCACGTAGTCCTGGACGCTCATTCCGCGTTTTGCGGCGTGCTGCCGGAGCCGGTCGAGCAGCTCACCGTCGATCCGCAGGCTGAGTACTGTCGATCCCATGCCAAGCAGGGTCGCCGCCCCGGCGCGCTCCAGGTGTGACTTTCCGCGCTCGACTCACTCGTTCGAGTGAGCGTTTTCTCGCGCGTACCACCGATTGGTCTTTAGTTAAAGTAATGAGTTATTCTAAGGACCATGCCTGACCTGATCCACGACGGCGACAGTGCCGCCGCCGTGAGCTCCCTCCGCTCCGCCGTGATGCTGCTCGGCCGCCGCCTCAAGCACCAGCGTGTCGACGAGTCGCTGAGCCCCACCGAGATGTCGGTGCTCGGTACCCTCGCCCGGTGCGGCTCGGCCACCCCCGGTGAGCTGGCCCGCAAGGAGCACGTCCAGCCCCCGTCGATGACCCGCATCGTCGCGCTGCTGGAGGCGAAGGGACTGGTCAGTCTCGAACCGCACCCCGATGACCGTCGCCAGAAGAAGGTCAGCCAGACCGAGCGGGCCGAGGCCATGCTCAGTGAGAGCCGCACCAAGCGGAACGCCTGGCTGGCCGGACTCGCCGAGGGTCTGGACGAGGACGAGTGGGAGAAGCTCAGGGTCGCCGCACCCGTGCTCGAGAAGCTCGCCCACCTGTGACGCCCCGGGCCGGCCGGACCACAGCCGCCGTGCCCGTGACCGCAGTCGTTCCCTCGTCACCTGCCCGCAGTCACCCACGCCGAGGAGGCGAACCCTTTTGAGTACGGGATCCGGAGCAGACTCCGCCCCCGCACCGACCGCCACCCACGACAGCACGACCGGCGGGACCTTCTCGTCGCTGAAGATCCGCAACTACCGCCTGTTCGCCACGGGCGCCGTGATCTCCAACACCGGTACCTGGATGTCCCGCATCACGCAGGACTGGCTGGTCCTCAGCCTCACCGGGTCCGCAGCGGCCGTCGGCATCACCACGGCCCTCCAGTTCCTCCCGATGCTGCTCTTCGGCCTGTACGGCGGCGTGATCGCCGACCGCTTCCCGAAGCGCAAGCTCCTTCTCGTCAGCCAGGCCCTGCTCGGTCTGTGCGGCGTGTCCCTGGCCACCCTGACCCTCGCGGGCCTCGTGCAGGTCTGGCACGTCTATCTGATCGCGTTCCTGCTCGGCATGGTCACGGTCGTGGACAACCCGGCCCGCCAGTCGTTCGTGTCCGAGATGGTCGGCCCGAAGCAGCTCCGCAACGCCGTCAGCCTGAACTCCGCGAACTTCCAGTCCGCCCGGCTCATCGGCCCCGCCATCGCGGGTGTCCTGATCACCACGGTCGGCAGCGGCTGGGCCTTCATGTTCAACGGCCTGTCCTTCGTGGCACCCCTCGTCGGCCTGCTGATGATGCGGACGGGCGAACTCCACCAGACGGTGATCGTGCCCCGCGCCAAGGGCCAGCTCCGCGAGGGCCTGCGGTACGTGAAGGGGCGCCCGGAGCTGATCTGGCCCATCGCCCTGGTCGGCTTCGTCGGCACCTTCGGATTCAACTTCCCGATCTGGCTCACCGCCTACGCCGACGAGATCTTCCACGGCGGCGCGGGCATGTACTCCTTCTTCAACATCCTGATGGCCGTCGGCTCCCTCATAGGAGCCCTGCTGGCCGCCCGGCGCCGCTCCTCGCGGCTGAGGATGGTCGTCGCGGCGGGCACGCTCTTCGGCCTGCTGGAGGTCACGGCCTCGCTCTCGCCGACCGTCTGGATCTTCGCGATCCTGCTGGTGCCGATCGGGATGCTCGGCATGACCACCAACATCAGCGCCAACACCAGCGTCCAGATGGCCGCCGACCCTGCCATGCGCGGCCGGGTGATGAGCCTCTACATGATGGTCTTCGCCGGCGGTACGCCGGTGGGAGCCCCGATCGTCGGCTGGATCAGCGACACCTACGGCCCCCGCACCGGCTTCGCGGTCGGCGGTGGCATATCGCTGCTCGCGGCCCTGACCATCGGCTTCATGCTGGCCCGTGTCGGGGGCCTGAAGCTGAAGGTGGACCTCCGCCCGGGGCGTCCTCACGTCCGCTTCGTCCCGCGCGAACAACTGGCGACGGCGGCGTAGATCGAACGATCGCTGACACCGTTCCGCCCTCCTTCCCGCGCGCGGGGGAAGGAGGGCGGAACGGTTTTCGGGGGTGCGGCGCCGGGAGGACGGGGCCGTGCGGGCTCCCGCACCGGGTGGTCATGCGGTCGGCGACACGTGCGGGCTCCCGGGCATGAGGGCAACTGCGAGACTCGCCCGCATGAGCAGAAGCAAGGACCCCGTCGCCACCCAGCGCCTCTTCGCCGCCGTCCTGCCGCCCGCATCCGCCGTCGAGGAGCTGCGCACCGCAGTCGCCCCGCTGCACGGGCTGCCGGGGGCGCGGAGCCTGCGATGGACCGGGGCGGAGGGGTGGCACTTCACGCTCGCCTTCTTCGGCGAGGTGGACGAAGCGCTGCTGCCGGAGCTGTACGGGCGGCTGGAGCGCGCCGCCCACCGGAGCGAGCCGTTCCCGCTCCGGGTGCACGGCGGCGGCCGGTTCGACGGGCGGGTGCTGTGGGCCGGGGCCGCGGGCGGACTGGACGCGCTGCGGCTGCTGGCGGAACACGCCCACGCCGCCGCCCGCAGGGCGGGTGTCCCGATGGAGGAGCACCGCCGCTACGCGCCCCACCTCACGCTCGCGCGCAGCCGCACGGACGTGGACCTGCATCCGTTCACCGGGATGCTGGCGGGGTTCGAGGGGGCGGCCTGGGAGGCGGACTCGCTGAGCCTGGTCCGCAGCAACCTGCCGGTCTCCGGCGTTCCCGGGGAGCAGCCGCGCTACGAGGTGGTGCGGGCCTGGCCGCTGGGGCGGTGAGCGACCGGGGCGGGTGACGGGGGAGACGGGTGGGGCGGTTAACCTCGTCGGGTGGATCCGAAGACCAGAAACCGCATCATGGCCACCGTTCTCGTGCTGATGTTCGTCGTCGTCGCCGTGGCGGCGGCCGTGGGCAACTGACGGCCGGCCTTCCCGGGCGAAGCCCCGGGGCCCCGGCCGACGGCTGACCGCCGACCGGGACATCCCTTGCCCGACTACCAGGCGAAGCTCTCCGGGGACGGGCCCGGGCCGGGGAAGATCTCCTCCAGCGAGGCCAGCACCTCCTCGGACAGCTCCAGCTCCACCGCGCGCAGCGCGGATTCGAGCTGCTCGCGGGTGCGCGGACCCGAGATCGGGCCGGTGATGCCCGGACGGGTCAGCAGCCACGCCAGGCCGACCTCGCCGGGCTCCAGACCGTGCTTGTCGAGCAGGTCCTCGTACGCCTGGATCTGGGCGCGCACCTTCGGGTCCGCGAGCCCTTCGGCCGAGCGGCCGGTGGTGGACCGGGCGCCGCCGCCCTCGCGCTCCTTGCGGAGCGCGCCGCCGAGCAGCCCGCCCTGCAGCGGCGACCAGGGGATGACGCCGAGGCCGTACTCCTGGGCGGCCGGGATGACCTCCATCTCGGCGTCGCGGGCCATCAGGTTGTACAGGCACTGCTCGCTGACCAGGCCGAACGAGCCGAGGCGCTTGGCCGTCTCGTTGGCCTGGGCGATCTTGTAGCCGGCGAAGTTGGACGAGCCCGCGTACAGGATCTTGCCCTGCTGGATCAGTACGTCGATGGCCTGCCAGATCTCCTCGGCCGGGGTGGACCGGTCGACGTGGTGGAACTGGTACAGGTCGATGTGGTCCGTCTGGAGCCGCTTGAGGCTGGCGTCGACGGCCCGGCGGATGTTGAGCGCGGAGAGCTTGTCGTGGTTGGGCCACGCCTCGCCGTCCGGGCCCATGTTGCCGTAGACCTTGGTGGCGAGGACGACCTTGTCGCGGCGGTCGCCGCCCTGCGCGAACCAGGTGCCGAGGATCTCCTCGGTACGGCCCTTGTTCTCGCCCCACCCGTAGACGTTCGCGGTGTCGAAGAAGTTGACGCCCGCGTCCAGTGCGGCGTCCATGAGCGTGTGGCTGTCGGATTCGTTGGTCTGCGGGCCGAAGTTCATCGTCCCGAGGACGAGGCGGCTGACCTTGAGGCCCGTGCGTCCGAGCTGCGTGTACTTCATGATTCCCCACCCAACTCCTTCGAGTGCGCTCGAAGCAAGGGGGCGCAGGCGGGCTTGCCCGCGAACCGGTCCAGCGCCGCCAGTTCGGCGCGGGAGGTCGCGGCGCCGCCCAGGTGTCCGGCGTCCGCGATGACGGTCAGCTCCGCGTCCGGCCAGGCGCGGGACAGCTCCCACGCGGTCGTCAGCGGCGCGCCCAGGTCGAACCGGCCGTGGATCAGCGCCCCCGGGATGCCGGCGAGCCGCCCCGCGTCCCGGATCAGCTGCCCGTCCTCCAGCCAGGCGGCGTGCGCGAAGTAGTGCGAGCAGATCCGGACGAACGCCAGCCGGTCACGGGAGGGCCTGCTGGTGAACGCGGGCGGCATCCCCTCCTGGGACAGCACCGCGTCCTCCCAGACGCACCAGTCGGCCGTCGCCCGTTCCCGTACGCCGGGGTCGGCGCTCTCCGTCCGCCGGGCGTACGCCGCGACCAGCTCGGCGGCCGACGGGCGGGGGCCCGTCACCTCCGGGACGCCCGCGCGGAAGCGGTCCCAGGCTTCGGGGAAGATCTGGCCCGCGCCCCGGTAGAGCCAGTCGATCTCGCTGGGGCGGGTCGTGGTGACACCCGACAGCACGAGCTCCGTGACGCGCTCCGGGTGCGTCTCGGCGTACGCGAGGGAGAGCGTCGACCCCCAGGACCAGCCGAACAGCAGCCACGCCCCGATGCCGAGGTGGGCGCGGAGCTTCTCCATGTCGGCGATCAGATGCGGGGTGGTGTTGTGCCGCAGCCCGGCCGCGGGGTCGGAAGCATGCGGGGTGGAGCGCCCGCAGCCACGCTGGTCGAAAAGGACCACCCGGTACAGCTCGGGGTCGAAGTACCTTCGCGGCCAGGGCTTGCAGCCGGAGCCGGGGCCGCCGTGCACGACGAGCGCCGGCTTCCCCGCCGGGTTGCCGCACACCTCCCAGTACACGAGATCGCCGTCGCCGACGTCGAGCATGCCGTGGTCGTACGGCTCGACGGGCGGGTAGCTCGCGCCGGGTTCGCGGTGCATGCGGCTCCTTCTCGGTGAGGGGGGAAACGATCAGCCTACGAGCGGGAGCGGACCGGCGCGCCCCCCGGCGTACGCTCTCAGGCGTGAACGCCGTGCCCAGGAACCTCGCCGTGCTCGCCGACGCCCTCGCCCAGGCGGGCCCGGACAGCAGGGGTGCGCTCTGGCAACTCGCCGAGCCGGGGCGGGAGCTGGACGCCAACCTGGTGCGGCTGCCGCCGGGCGCCGAGGTCGGCGAGCACCAGGAGGACACCCTCGACGTGCTCCTGGTCGTCCTCGCGGGCAGCGGCGTGCTCGTCACCGGGGAGACCGCGCTGCCGCTCGCCCCGACCACGGTCACCTGGCTGCCCCGTACCTCCCGCCGCTCCGTCGCGGCCGGCCCCGAGGGCCTCGCCTACCTCACCGTCCACCGCCGCCGCCCCGGCCTGACGATCGCCTCCGCGCCGCCCGGGGCCCGGGTGCGGGAGGCCGAGGGCGGCGAGGCGCCGTGCGCGCTGGACCGGGTCTGCCCGGCGTGCGGCAGGCTCGCGGAGGGGCGGGCGCCGAAGTTCTGTGCGGAGTGCGGGGAGCGACTGGGCGGGCGGTGAGCAACGACCGGGTCGCGCCTTTGAGGAGCGCTCAGGAGTCCTCGCACTCGGTCAGCTTCGGCCGGTTCGGCGCGGACTCGTTGGCCATCAGCGATGCCAGGTGCTCGGTGTACAGGTCCTCCCACTCCTGACCGTTCACGATCGCCCGCAACGCGTCGCACACCTCCTTCTTCAGCTCGGGCTCGCCCGGCACCATCGCCACGCCGTACCCCTCGGCGCCGCCCGCGTTGCTGATCTGCTGGAGCTTGTCCGGGTCCTGCCCGACGTACCCGGCGAGGATGATGTCGTCGGTGGACACGGCGGAGATCCCGCTCTTGTCGTCCAGCAGGTAGTCCACGCACAGCTGGTACGAACTCTGCCGCTTCGTCAGGTTGTACCCGGTGTCGGTCAGCCACTTCTCGTACGTGGAGCCCCGCACCGTACAGATCTGGGCGTTGTCGTTGATCAGTTCGGCGGCGTCGGTGTAGGCGTGCTCGGCGTCCTTGCGTACGAGGAAGCTGCGCAGTGCCGTGTAGTACGGCCCCGCGAAGACGACGCCCTGCTGTTTGCGTTCCGGGGTGATGCTGTAGCTCGCTATCACCAGATCGACACGCCCCGCCGAGAGCATCGACGCCCGGTTCTCGCTGTTCACCGGCACGAAGCGGATGTCCTTCGCCCCGTACCCCATGCGCTTCGCGATCCGGGTGGCGAGGTCTATGTCGTACCCGGCGTACGAACCGTCCGTCTGCCGCTGGCTCAGTCCGGGCTGGTCCTCCTTGACCCCGATCTTCAGCTCGGCGTGCGCCTTCTTGTACGTGGGTGCGGGCGCGGCCATCTTCTGCCAGGTCAGCCAGGTGCCGCCGGCCAGCAGCACCGCGCACCCGACCGCCGCCGCACCGAGTACGGCCCGGCGGCGGGGCTTGCCGCCGCCCGACGCCGGTCCCTTGCCGTTGCCGCCGCCGTCTCCCGCGCCTCCGCTCCCGTCTCCGGCCGGGAGCCGGAGGCCCTCGTTCCGGCGATGGGTCGGCGGGTCGAGCGCCGGAGGGTCACTGGTGACCGCCATCAGCATCGCCTCGGTCTCCCGGGCGGTCGGCCGCTCCAGCGGATCCTTCCGGAGCAGCGCCCCGATCACGGGGGCGAGCGGTCCCGCGTGTGCCATCGCGGGCAGCGGCTGCTCGTACACGGCGATGAAGATCTCGTACGAGCTGAGGCCCCGGAAGGGCGCGTGGCCCTCGACCATCTCGAACAGCGTCACCCCCAGCGACCACAGGTCGGACGCGGGGGTACCCGGCTTCGGCAGCGCTTCGCCGCCCCGGTGGACCAGCTCCGGAGCCAGGTACTTCGGTGTGCCGATGATCTCCTGCGACTTGGTCAGCTGGACGGCGCCCTCGAACGTGGCGATGCCGAAGTCCATCAGCAACGCTCGGCCGTTGGGCCGGAAGAGGACGTTGTGCGGCTTGACGTCCCGGTGCAGTACTCCCGCCTCGTGCACCGCGCGCAGCCCGCGCAGCACCTGGAGGGCGATCCGGGCCGCCTGCGCCACCGGCAGCCTGCGCTGCTCGCGCAGCAGATCGGCCAGAGAGCGTGCGTTGAGCAGCTCCATCACGATCCAGACCTGGTTGCCGGCCTCGATCACGTCGTGCACCGCCACGACGTTCTGGTGCCCGATCCGGGCGATGGCCTGCGCCTCGCGCCGCGCCCGCTCGACCCACTGCGCCTGTGTCTCCGGTTCCACCGCACCCCGGTAGAGCAGCCCCTTGACCGCCACGCGCCGCCCGAGGCGCCGGTCCAGCGCCTCCCAGACGACGCCCATACCGCCTCGCCCCAGCTGGCGTTGGAGTTCGTAGCGGTCGGCGATCACCATGTGCGGGTGGAGTTCGGGCTCGGTGACGTGCGTGTCACCGGCGGGCTCGGGCGCGTCCCCGAGGAACTCCGGGCCGGTGGGGTCGCCGACAGGCTCCACGACGGACTCGTCGGACTCGTCCTCGGGGCCGTGCGCCCCCGCGTGCTGCGGCTGTACGTGCTGCGGCCCGGTGGACTGCCGGCCGCCACCGGGACTGCCGTCGAAGCCCGTTTCCGGCTCGTCGGCCGTTCCCTCGCTGCGCATGCGACCCCCTGAGCACTACATGGAAGCAACAGGGTAGACGGTCCGTCAGTGCCGAAACGGGTCACCGGACTTGCGGTTATGTCACGCTTCGGAAGGTGACGGGACGGGTTGCGGGGTGCGGGACCCCACCCCTCGGCCGACTCGCCTGCGCATTCACTCCTCCTTCTGCTTGTCCTGTTGGTCCTGCTTCCGTTCCAGCGTCTCTTCGAGGCGGGCGGTGTCCTCGCCGGTCCACCCGGGCGGCCGGGTCACGGCGGCCCAGGCCGCGACCGGGAGGGTGCCGAACCGGTGCCCGTATCCCACCGGCACGGAGTCGGCCGCCGCGAGGTCGCAGGTCACCTGCCAGAACGTGACGACCGGATACCAGCGCATCCCGGGGGAGACGTCCGGCGCCTTCGGCCCCACCAGCCACTGCGGCCGAGACGTCAGCAGATCGGGGGACCACCACGTGACGGGGTCGGAGCCGTTCTGGAGGTAGACGACCCGGGGCGCGTCCCAGCCGGCACCCGCCGGCCTGCCGAAGTCGTCCTCGCGGCGGGCGTACCGAACGGTGCGGCCGTCCCGGTAGACCGGCAGCCAGAGCGGAGTGCCCTGGTCGCGGGCCCTGCCGAGCCGCTCCCACATCGGGTTGCGCAGGGTCGGCCCGACCAGCAGCGCGCCGTCGCTGCGGGCGGTCATCCCCGCTAGCTCGCCGTCGAACGCGCCCTCGGTGGCGTACGAACCGAGGGACTCGCCGGACACCAGCAGTCGTGGACGTTCACCGGCGGGCAGCGCGGACCAGTGCGCGTACACGGCGTCGAAGAGCGCGGAACCGGCCACGGCGGCCTCGCTCTCGGTCAGGAACGAGAGCCAGCTCGGCAGGTACGAGTACTGCAGGGCGACCGCCGCGCTGTCCCCGCCGTACATGTACTCCAGCGGCTTGGCGAGGCTCTCGTTGACCCAGCCGCTGCCGGTCGTACCGAACACCACCAGCACTTTCCTGCGGAAGGCGCCGGTCCGCTCCAGCTCCCGTACGGCGAGATCCGCGCGGCCCCGCAGGGTCGCCGAGGACTCCAGGCCGACGTACACCCGCACCGGGTCCTTCGCCGGATCGCCGGTGAACGCGGAGATCTCCGCCCGGGTGGACGCGTTACCGACGAAGTCCCGGCCGTTCTTCCCCAGCGAGGACCAGCTTTCCAGCGAGGACGGACTGCCCGAGAGCGTCGGCAGCAGAGGCCGGGCGATCCCCTCGCTGGTCGACCCGTTCGTCAGCGACGCGCTGCTCTCCACCAGGTGCACCACCCCGCGCAGCAGGAAGCCCTGCACCACCCCCACCACCACGACGACCGCCACCGAGGCCGCCACCATCAGCGCCCACGGGCGCGGCACCAGCCGCTCCAGCGGACGCGCCAGGGTCCGCGTGCCCAGCCGGACGGACCGGGCCAGCACGACGAGCAGCGCGCAGAGCAGCAGCGCCACGAAAGGCACCAGCGCCCACCGCCACCACACCACCCCCGGCTCCATGTCGACCGCCCGCCGCGCGTCGCCCTGCCAGTGCACGCTGCGCACGGTCACCGCGACGACGGCCGCGACCCCCAGCGGTACCAGCATCAGCCACGCCCACCGGCGCGTCGCCCCGCCCGGCCGCGCCCCGCAGCGCCGCGCGAACCACCCCAGGACCGCCCCCACGCCGTAACCGGCCGCCGCGGTGACCCCGGCAGCCAGCGACTGGACCAGCCAGGAGCGGGGGATGAGCGAGGGCGTGAACGAGGCGACGTAGAAGAGCACCGCCACGACCACCCCGGTCCAGCCAGGCCGGCGCCGCACCAACGGACGCCGGACGAGCCGGGCGCCCGTGCGGGGATCCTCTTCTTCCCGGGGCGCTCCGCCACTGTCGGTCATGGGGCCTCCCGGTCGCTTCGGCCGCAGTCACCCGGCCGCTCCAGAGGCACGCTAGGCGGAACGGTACGCCACCGGACGGCGACACCCTGTGACGGAGATGATCCGTGGCCGCCGGGGACACCGCGCCGTTCACGAGTTGCCCGGACCGGGGGCGGCGCCGAGAGTGGACCCCACGCGGCGGAGAGGCGGCGGAGAGAACGGGGAGAGGGAGACGGCATGGCTGAGGGGCGGCGGCTTCCCCTGAACGGGGCGATCGCGCTGACCATCGCCATCCTGGTCGCCACCAACCTCGTCAACCACGTCTTCCTCCACGGCTGGGGCCTGGTCGTCTCCCTGGTCGTCACCCCGGTCCTGCTCGCCGTGTGGAAGTGGTCCGGCGGCACCTGGCCCGAGGCCGGTCTCGGCCGGGGCACCTGGGCCAAGGGCGCACGCTGGGCCGCCGTACTGATCGGGCTGGTCGGACTCGTCTACCTGGTCGGCGCGCTGCTCCCCGCCACCCGCGACCTCTTCGAGGACCAGCGCAACAGCGGCCTCTCCGGCGCCGAGGTCGCCTACCGCATGCTGATCCAGGTCCCCATCGGCACCGTGCTGCTGGAGGAGGTCGCCTTCCGCGGGGTGCTGTACGGGCTCCTCGTACGCGCCCGGGGAACGGTCACCGCCACCGTCGTCTCCTCCGTCCTCTTCGGAATGTGGCACATCCTCCCCTCGCTCCACCTGGCCAGTGACAAACCCGCCCTCTCCGGCCTCTTCGGCACCTCCTCCACCGGCACCGTGGTCGCGGCGGTCGTCGCCGACATCGGCGCCGTGCTGTTCACCGCGGCCTCCGGCGTCCTCTTCTGCGAGCTGCGCCGCCGCAGCGGCAGCCTGCTCCCCCCGATGGGCCTGCACTGGGCGACCAACGCGCTGGGGTATCTGACCGGGTTCCTCCTGCGGTAACGCCGTTGCGGGGGCTCCGCGCGTCCGGGTACGTTCCTCCGGCCCCGCACGCCCGTTCGCCCCCGTTCGACGGAGAAGACCCTTGCCGCTGCGCATCACCCCGCTCGCCGAGCCGGACCACGGCCCGTCCTCCCACCGCCTCGTCTGGCTGGCGGAGGAGGTGCCCGGCGGAGGTCTCGGCCCGGCGGCCGTCGATCCGCCCGCGTACCCGGTGGGGACGGCACACCTGCGGCTCTTCACCTCCCCGGGCCGGGAGCACCTCGCCGAGTTGGACCTCGCCGTCCACCCGGCCGCCCGCCGCACCGGCGTCGGGACCCGCCTCCTGGAGGCGGCCCTCGCGGGTGCCCGGGCCGAGGGCCGCCGCACGGTGACGGTTCAGGTGGCGGGGGCGGACGGCGCCGACGGGGAGAGCGGCACGGCGTTCCTGACGGCCCGTGGTTTCCGGGTGGTCCTCACCCTGACCTTCGCCCGTCTGGCGACCGCCGACGCCGCCCCGGCAGCGCTCGCCGCCCTCGCGGCCGAGCCGCACCCGGGCTACCGGCTGACCTCGTGGAGCGGCACCGTCCCCGACGACCTGGCCGAGACGTTCGCCGGCTCGCGGTGGGCGATGGACGACATGCCGATGGACGAGATGGATCACGGCGCGGAAGTCTGGGACGTGGACCGGGTACGAGCCGCCGCCCGCGCCGTCGAGCAGCGCGGCGAACTGCTGCACACGGTCGCGGCGGTCGACGAGGCGGACGGCACGATCGTCGGCTTCACCGAACTGGTCGTCCCCGGCGACGGCGGGGGCGACGGCCTGCACTACGGGACCGGAGTCCTGCCCGCCCACCGCGGCCACGGTCTGGCTCGCTGGATGAAGGCCGAGTCGATCCGTACCGCCCTGACCACCCACCCCGCCCTCACCGGCCTGATCACGGACACGGCGGACAGCAACGCCCCGATGCGCGCGGTGAACGACGCGCTCGGCTACCTGCCTACGCACCGGTCGGTGTTCCTCCAGCGGGAGCTGGGGGGAGGAGCCGGCTGACGCGGCGGGACCCGGCGTGGTGGACTGGGGCGGTGATCCCCGCGCCTGCGGGGATGGCCCCGTGCATCGGCGGCGGTTCGGCTCCGCGATGAAGTGGTCCCCGCACGTGCGGGGATGGCCCCACTCTGTGGGCTCACTTCATGACCGCTTCGGAGTGCTCCCCGCGATGGCGGGGACGGTCCCACTCCGCTCACCGGCGGCCTCTGCCCGGCGAGGTGCTTCCCGCACGTGCGGGGATGGTCTCCACAACGCGCGGAGGTTCCTTTTCGCCGAGGAGTGCTCCCCGCGCACGCGGGGATGGTGCGTCCAGTTCCGGCGCCCGAAGATGGCCCCATGACGACGCAGCCGATCATCACGCTCGTACAGGGCGACATCACCGAACAGCACGCCGATGCCCTCGTGAACGCCGCCAACTCCTCGCTTCTGGGCGGGGGCGGGGTGGACGGTGCCATTCACCGCAAGGGCGGCCCGGAGATCCTGGACGCCTGTCGTGATCTGCGCGCTTCGCGGTACGGCAAGGGGCTGCCCACCGGGCAGGCGGTGGCCACGACCGCCGGGCGGTTGCCGGCGAAGCACGTGATCCACACGGTCGGCCCGGTCTGGTCGCGGGAGGAGGACCGTTCCGGGCTGCTGGTGTCCTGCTACCGCGAGTCCCTCCGGGTGGCCGCCGGACTGGGCGCGCGTTCCGTGGCGTTCCCGGCGATCTCGACCGGGATCTACGGCTGGCCGATGGACGACGGTGCTCGTCTCGCCCTGCGCACGGTCGGCGAGGAGACCCGACTCCCGGTCGCCGAGGTGCGGTTCGTCCTCTTCGACGAGGACGCGTACGCGTGCTTCGAGCGGGCGCTCGCGGAGTGGGAGCGCACCTCGTCGTAGGACGGGCGCGCCGGGGAGGGTGGCGGGAACCGGCGCCCTTCCTGACGGGCGGTACCCCGGCGGACCCGCTCCGTGCCCCAGCCGCTCGCTACCGGGCTCCCGCCGTCCGCCGCCGCAGGACCGCCGCGTCGGCGGCCACGGTGGCGGCGACGGCCAGGCCCATGCCGAGTACCGCGCCGCCCAGGTCCAGGGCCGGACCGGTGAAGCCGAGCGCGAGGACCACGAGCGCACCGGACGCGACGACCGCGGTGTGTTCCGCGCCGCCGGTGCCGGTCATGCGGTGCAGGGCGCCGAGCAGGACGAGGACGACGGTGACCGGTACGGCCACGGCCAGCGAGGCGGTCCGCTCGGACAGGTGCGCGTGGTGCTCGGTGGCGTCCACGGCCGCTTCCAGCCCGGCGCCGAGGGCGGCCAGCGACGCGAAGACGCCGTAATGGGCGTATCCCCAGGTCAGGGCGGAGCGCAGGGTGGGCAGGCCGATCTCGCCGCCGGTGAAGTACATCCACCACAGGCCGAAGACCAGCAGCAGACCGCCGATCGCGATCAGCAGGACGGGGGCCGACAGCCCGTGGTCGGACACGGCGGACTGGACCGCCGCGAGCGAGGCGAGGATGACTTCGCCGAGCACGATGATGGTGAAGAGGCCGTACCGCTCGGCGATGTGCTCCGGGTGCCAGCTGGTGGTGTTGCCGCCGGACTCGGCCCATGCGGGAACGGCCAGTTCGACCAGTACGAGCAGGACGAAGGTGGCCGCCTGCCATCCGTCCGGGACCGCCAGCCTGGCCACCCAGCCGATCTGCGCCACACCGATGCCCGTCGCGTACCGCAGGGCACAGCGGCGGCCCTCCGGGTGCTGTGACGCGGCCCGGAGCCACTGCGCGATCATGGCGACGCGCATGATGACGTAGCCGATGACGACGACCGTGAAGTCCCCGTCCTGGAAGGCGGCGGGAACCCCGGCGGCGAGCACGAGCACGCCCGCCATCTGGAGCAGGGTCACCAGCCGGTACGGCACGTCGTCGGTGTCGTACGCGGAGGCGAACCAGGTGAAGTTCATCCAGGCCCACCAGATGGCGAAGAACACCGCCGCGTAACCGGCCAGCCCGGTTCCCACGTGGTCCTCCGCCAAGGCGTGGTGGAGTTGCGAGGCGGCCTGCGAGACCGCTACCACGAAGGTCAGGTCGAAGAGCAGTTCCAGCGGAGTCGACGCCCGGTGCTCCTCCTCGGGGTCCCGCGCCCGCATCGTCCGCAGCAGGGGGACCGTACGCTCAGCCATGTTCCGTCCTTACGCCGCGCGTGTGCCGTGTGACCTGCGCGTGTACCGGGTGCCCGCGGAGCTCGTGCCGTGCGGGCCTTCGGGTTCATCCTCGCCCGGCGGGACCGCGATCCGTCCACGGGGCGCGGTTCGCTCCCCGTGACCGTGCGCGGAGCGACGGGAACGGGGCGCGGGTGGGCTGGAGCGCGGTGCGGGGCGCGTCGGGCTGGGCAATCTCCCAAGAAATTCTTCGTACGCATGCGCGTCGAACGTTGACACGAAAGACTGGCGTGGTGATCTCTCCCGATGCCCTCGTGCCCGCTGCGGACATCCGTGCCCACTTCGTCGACCGGCTCAACTCGGTGCTGCGACGACCCGGGATGTGGGGGGACGAGCTGGTCCTTCGGATGATGTGCGAGGACCTTCTCTACGTGGAGGGCCGGCCGGCGGTGTGGCACCAGCAGCAGGCGGCCTGGGAGACGTCCGGCGCCTGGTCGGCGAACGGGGCGAAGGGCGCCTTCGCCCGGCATCTGCAGGCGGACGGCCCGGCGGACGCCGTGGTCTCGCTGTACGCGGAGTTCGCGCACCGGCTCGGCTGGCTCCGGGCGGTACGGGTGCTGGACGCGGGGGAGTACGCCCGGCTGCGCGCGGCGGCGCCGGAGTGGGTGGGCGGGGAGGACCGGAACTGGTCGGACGTGGCAGCCGAGTTCGGACCGCCCTCGGTGCGGTTCGGCGGCTCCAGCCCCCGGTTCGGCAAGACGCTCGGATACGTCACCGCCGATCCGGCCGTCCCGATGGTCTGCTTCCACCTCTGGAACGGCACCCGGCCCGACGCGTTCTGCGGCTGGTCCGCCGAGCACACGGAGCCGGTCCTGCTCGCCGTGCGTGTCGGTGGAGCCGCCGCCTTCCGCGACTCGTTCACCTACACGCCGGAGGGCGAGCGGCGGCGCTCGTGCTACCGGGAGCTCTCCCGCCAACTGGACTGAACCCGCCGTCCCGGCCACGGCGTGTGGGGTTCACGCCGTAGCGGGCTGAGCCCGGGGCGGTGTACGAACGTTCCTGACGCACACTCAGGCGGCGTACGCGACATGCCCGTCCGGGCGGAGCAGTACCGAGTGCAGCCCGCTCCAACGCCCGGTGGGCTCCACCGGGCGGGCCGTGTGGCGCAGGGTGCCGTGCGGGAGAGTGGCTTCCGCGCGGGTCGGCGCGGCATCCGGCCCGCCGCCCAGTTCGAGGAGCACGTACCGGCCCTCGCGCAGCAGCGCGAAGAGGCTGCCGCCCTCGGCGAACGCCAGGTCGGGGGCGCGGGTGCCGGTCAGCGGGTGTGCGGTGTCCGGGTCGGCGGGCAGGTAGGCGACGTCGAGCGCGCCGAGTTGCTCGGCCAGTGCGCGGGAGAACTCCGGTACCCGGTCGATCAGTTCGGAGAGATGGGCGCGCAGGGCCTGCCCCTCGACCGTGCGGGCGGTCATCAGCGCGGTCTGCGCCCGGGTGGAGGCGAGGAGCCGGGCGCCCACCGGGTGGCGCTCGGAGTGGTACGAGTCGAGCAGCCCCTCCGGGGCCGTGCCGAGGAGGGTCGCGGCCAGCTTCCAGCCGAGGTTGGTGGCGTCCTGGAAGCCGACGTTGAGGCCCACGCCCCCGGCGGGGAAGTGCATGTGCGCGGCGTCCCCCGCGAGAAGGATGCGGCCGGACCGGTACATGGCCGCCTGGCGGGTGGCGTTGCCGAAGCGGGAGAGCCAACGCGGGTCGCGCATACCGAAGTCGGTGCCCAGGACCCGTACGGCCGAAGCCCGCACCTCCTCCAGCGTCGGCTCCGGGCCGTCCGGCCGGTCGCCCGCCGCGTCGATGCCGACGAAGCGGGTGAGTCCGTCCGGCAGGGGGACGGCCATCACCCCGCCCGCCGCGCCGAATTCGGTGACCGGACCGGCGGGCGGCGCGTCGAGGACGACGTCGGCCAGCCAGCCCCAGACCGTCGAGTCGGTGCCGGGGAAGGTGATCCCCGCCGCCTTCCGTACCGTGCTGCGGGTGCCGTCGCAGCCGACGACGTACCGCGCCTCGATCGCGTACGGGCCCTCGGCCGCGTCCACCGAGAGGCGTACGGACTTCGGCCCCTGCTCCAGGCCGGTCACCCGGTGCCCGCGCCGGACGTCGGTGCCACGCGTCCGGGCGTGGGCTTCCAGCAGCGCTTCGGTGCGCGCCTGCGGCAGGAGCAGGGTGAAGGGGTACGGGGTGTCCAGGCCCCGGAAGTCCAGCCGGCTCGCCAGTGCCCCGAAGTGGCCGAACGGGAGCGGGGTGCCCGCCTCGATGACCTCGGTGAGCCCGCGCATCGCGAGGATCTCCACCGTCCTCGGGTGCACGGTGAGCGCTTTTGAGTGCGGGCTCGGCTCCGTCCTGGCATCCAGGACGGTCACCGGGACGCCCTGCAGGCGGAGTTCGGCCGCGAGCCAGAGCCCGGTGGGGCCCGCCCCCACGACGACGACCTCGGCCTGTTCCGTCACGGTGTTCGGTTCCATGGCTGCTCTCCTCGGTGCTCTTGAGTCTTTCGGAATGCTCTTGGTCAGTGACCAGTGATTGATCCGAACTAAACTAGGTCAGTGACCAAAAAGCAATCCGCGTCCTCGACGAACCCGCCCCGCGCCCGCCTCACGCCCGCCGCCGTGGTGGACGCCGCGCTGGAACTGCTGGACGAGGAGGGACTCGACGCGGTCACCACACGCGCGGTCGCGGACCGGCTCGGCGTACGGATGAACACCGTGCTCTGGCACATCAAGACGAAGGACCGGCTGCTGGAGCTGCTGGCCGACGCCCTCGCGGGGTCCCTCTCGTACGAGGACCTGCCCGCGGCCGCGGAGGAGCGCGCGTGGGAGCTGATGCGGCGCTACCGGAAGTCCCTGCTGGCGCACCGGGACGGCGCCGCCCTGGTGACCGGTACCTACGCGGCCGAACCGCACACCCTGCGGTTCGCCGACACCTTGCTCGACACCCTCGTGGCGGGTGGAGCGACGGACGAGTCGGCGGCCTGGACGCTCTACGCCCTGACGTACTTCACCCTCGGTCTCACGCAGGAGGAGCAGGCGCTGACCGGCTCCGACGAGGACCGGCTGCGCGCGGCCGTGGCGGACGGGGAGTACCCCGCGCTGCGCAGGGCGCTCCCGGTGCTCTCGGCGGACACCTTCCCGGCCCGCTTCGAGGACGGGATCGGCCGCATCCTGGGCGGTGGGCGGCGGGAACGGTAGCCGACGGGGCGGGGCGGGTGACGGCCTCTACCGGTGGTGCCGGGTCTTTACGGGTGGGCGCCCGCTTCGATCAGCAGGACGCCGCCGGCGATCAGGACGATGCCCGCGCCCATCAGCCGGGTGAGGGGTTCGCCGAAGAGGCGGCGGGCGAGGACGGCGGTCAGCGCGACCCCGCAGGCGGACCAGATGCCGTAGGCGACACCGATCGCGATGCCGTGGGAGAGCGCCAGCGCGAGGCAGCCGAAGGAGGCGACGTACGCGAGCAGGACCGGCGCCAGCCACACCTTCCTGCGGAAGCCCTCGGAGGCGCGCAGGGCCAGGGTGCCGCTGACCTCGCAGAGGATCGCGCCCATCAGGAAGAGCCAGCTCACGGGGTGGTCTCCTCGGGCTCGGGGGGAGTGCCGGGGTCTGTGGTGGCGGGGGGTTCGGCGGTGGTGCGGGGCCCGGCGGTGGCGGGGGTGTTCGTGACGGCTGCGGCCTGCTCGCGGGCGGCCGTGGCGCGTTGCGCGCCGATCTCCACGGTCATCACCCCGCCGGCCACCGCCACCACGCCGAGGCCCATCATCCAGGTCAGCGGGTCCCCGAAGAGGAACGCGGCCAGTACGGCGGTGATCGCGACGCCGCTCGCGCCCCAGATCCCGTACGCCACGCCGATCGGCATGCCCTCGCGCAGGACCAGCGCCAGCATCGTGAACGCGGTGACGTAACCGGCGACCACCAGCACGTACCACGGCCCGTCGTCGAGGGCGGCCCGCAGGGCGAGCGTCGCCGCGACCTCGGAGGCGATCGCACCGACGAGGAACAGCCACTTTCTGGAGCCGCCGGTATTCGTGGCGTCGGTGTCCGTGGTGTCGGTGTCGGTGTCCGTGGCGTCGGCGTCCGTGCCGTCGGTGTTCCTGTGGTCCGGGTTGTTGTGGTCCGGGTTGTTGTCGTCCGTCAACGCGAGGGTCCTTCCCCGGGGCCTGTTCCGGCGCACTCCGGCCCGCCTCCCC
>NZ_JBHWZJ010000098.1:0-22086 GCF_042728415.1 Streptomyces sp. NPDC060198
GAACCACTCGGTTCCGGGCACCCGGCCCGTTCTCTTTGGGGGTGCGGGCCGCTTCGGACTGAATGACTCTGAGTAGGTGATATCCACCTCGGAGTCAGGAGTGTCCATGTTCCACAGGTTCGCCCGCGCCGTGACCGGAGCGGTGGCGCTGACGGCGTCCGCCGTTCTCGCGGCCGGGCCCCCGGCGTCCGCCGCGACCGACAGCATCATCATCGGAGGAGAGCCCGCCAGCGTGGTGGACAGCCCGTGGGTGGTGGCGCTGTCCAGCCGCGCCCTGTTCGGGGAATCGCGTGGCGGGCAGTTCTGCGGGGCGGTGGTGATCGCTCCCGCCAAGGTGCTGACCGCGGCTCACTGCCTCGGCTCCGACGTGCTGGGAGGGGAGGTGGCCGACGTACCGGACCTGCGGATCATCGTGGGACGGGACGATCTGCGCGGTGCCGGAGGGCGGGAGATTCCGGTACGGGAAGCGTGGGTCAATCCCTCGTACGACCCCAGCACCAACGTGGGCGACGCCGCCGTGCTGACGCTGACCGAGGCGCTTCCGGAGAAAAGTTCGATTCCGGTCGCCCGGGAAGGTGACGCGGCCTATCTGGCGGGCGGGCAGGCGCTCGTCTACGGGTGGGGTGACACGACGGGGTACGGAACGTATGCGTCGACGCTGCGTGCGGCCTCGGTACAGGTTCTGTCGGACGAGGCGTGCGGCCTCGCCTACCCGGGAGGCTCACGCGGGTCGTACGACGCCGCCTCGATGGTCTGTGCCGGCAACCCCGATGGCGGTTACGACGCGTGCCAGGGTGACAGCGGAGGGCCACTCGTGGTCGACGGGCGTCTCATCGGCCTGGTCTCCTGGGGCAACGGCTGCGCACGCGCCGACAGCCCGGGGGTCTACACCCGGGTCTCCGCCGCGGTCGCGTGGGCGGCCGGCAGGATCTGAGGAACCTCATCCCCGTGCCGGGACTCGTCCCACGGCGAAACCGAGCACATGAGAACGGGCGGCCTCCCCCACACCGGGGAAGCCGCCCGTCGGACGGTCAGGGACCGGCCCAGCGCTCGTCGTGGATGCGAGGTGTCAGTGTTGTGCCTCGTCGGCGGCGGCAGCCTGTACGGCGGTGAGCCGATCCGTCTCATCCTGTATTTCCGCGGCGATCTTCTTGAGTTCCGGCTCGAACTTGCGCCCGTGGTGGGCACAGAAGAGCAGTTCACCGCCGCTGATGAGGACGACGCGCAGGTAGGCCTGGGCGCCGCAACGGTCACAGCGGTCTGCTGCGGTCAGCGGGCTCGCGGGGGTCAGAACAGTAGTCACGTCGCCTCTTCTCTAGCTCGACGAGCTGTCGTACCAGGGTCAACATCCAACCAGGCCGAAAACGTTCCCGCTCGTGGCATTTCTTCGAAAACTTCTTTTCAGGTGGCTGGGCTGCCGACGGTTGGCGGCGAATGTGCCGTATTGCGGAGCGCTACGGTTTCGCGTTGCTGGTGTCGGGTCGGTCCTCCGGCTGGCTTGCCGGTTGTTCATGAGGACGTGCCCGGAGCCTAAATGGTTCATGCCTCAAAAGGAACGTGATGTGCACGTCACTCCGAGGGATGATCGAACATCCATGCGATCTGCCGAGGGGCTCGACTAGCATGATGATTCCCCGAGGGTGGCGTGACAACCGCTCTACCAGGCCTCGGTAGGCTTTCAGCGGCCACCACGGCCGCGCCCCATACCCAAACGGGCCCCCATTGAAATTCAGCGAGGAGCGAACCGCGTGACCGCCGATACGTCCGTGCCGTCCACTGCGCTGCTGACCGGAGCCGGCGGCGTCGTCGACAGGGACAGCTCCAACTACACCGCGCGGCACCTTCTCGTCCTCGAAGGGCTGGAGGCCGTCCGTAAGCGTCCCGGCATGTACATCGGGTCGACCGACAGCCGCGGCCTCATGCACTGCCTCTGGGAGATCATCGACAACTCGGTCGACGAAGCCCTCGGTGGGTACTGCGACCACATCGAAGTGATCCTCCACGACGACTCCTCGGTCGAGGTCCGCGACAACGGCCGTGGCATTCCCGTCGACGTCGAGCCCAAGACCGGGCTCTCCGGCGTGGAGGTCGTCATGACCAAGCTCCACGCCGGCGGCAAGTTCGGCGGTGGCTCGTACGCGGCCTCCGGCGGCCTCCACGGCGTCGGCGCCTCGGTCGTCAACGCGCTCTCCGCGCGCCTCGACGTGGAGGTCGACCGGAACAGCTCCACCCACTCCATCAGCTTCCGGCGCGGAGTGCCGGGTGCGTTCGTCGAGCAGGGGCCGGACAGCCCCTTCGACCCGGACAACGGGCTCCGCAAGACCAAGCGGGTGCCCAAGGCCCGCACCGGTACCAGGATCAGGTACTGGGCGGACCGGCAGATCTTCCTCAAGGACGCCAAGCTCGACCTCGAGACGCTGTACCAGCGCGCCCGCCAGACGGCCTTCCTCGTGAACGGACTCACCATCGTCGTGCGCGACGAGCGTGGCCTGAACGGCGAGGGCAAGACGGAGGAGACGTTCCGCTTCGACGGCGGCATCAGCGAGTTCTGCGAGTACCTCGCCCAGGACAAGGCCGTCTGCGACGTGCAGCGCCTGACCGGGCAGGGCACCTTCAAGGAGACCGTCCCGGTCCTTGACGAGCGTGGCCACATGACCCCGACGGAGGTCACCCGCGAGCTGGGCGTCGACATCGCGCTGCGCTGGGGCACCGGCTACGACACGGTGGTCAAGTCCTTCGTGAACATCATCGCCACCCCCAAGGGCGGCACCCACGTGGCCGGATTCGAACGCTCGCTGACCCGTACGGTCAACGAGGCACTGCGTTCGGCCAAGCTGCTCCGGGTCGCCGAGGACGATGTCGTCAAGGACGACGCCCTGGAGGGCCTCACCGCGGTCGTCACCGTCCGGCTCGCCGAGCCCCAGTTCGAGGGGCAGACCAAGGAGGTGCTCGGCACCTCGGCCGCCAACCGGATCGTCGCCAACGTGGTGGCCAAGGAGCTCAAGGCCTTCCTGACGTCGACCAAGCGCGACGCCAAGGCACAGGCCCGGGCAGTGCTCGACAAGGCCGTGGCCGCCGCCCGCACCCGCATCGCCGCGCGGCAGCACAAGGACGCCCAGCGTCGCAAGACGGCCCTGGAGTCCTCGTCCCTGCCCGCGAAGCTCGCCGACTGCCGCAGCGACGACGTGGAGCGCAGTGAGCTCTTCATCGTCGAGGGGGACTCGGCCCTCGGCACGGCCAAGCTCGCGCGCAACAGTGAGTTCCAGGCACTGCTGCCCATCCGCGGCAAGATTCTGAACGTGCAGAAGGCGTCCGTCTCGGACATGCTGAAGAACGCCGAATGCGGGGCGATCATCCAGGTCATAGGGGCAGGGTCGGGCCGGACCTTCGACATCGACGCCGCCCGCTACGGCAAGATCGTTTTGCTGGTGGACGCCGATGTCGACGGTGCGCACATCCGCATCCTGCTGCTCACGCTCTTCCAGCGGTACATGCGACCGATGGTGGAAGCGGGCCGGGTCTTCGCCGCAGTGCCCCCGCTGCACCGCATCGAGCTGGTCCAGCCCAAGAAGGGCCAGGACAAGTACATCTACACGTACTCGGACGGCGAGCTGCGCCAGACGCTGGTGGACCTGCGGCGCAAGAACATCCGCTTCAAGGATTCCATCCAGCGGTACAAGGGCCTGGGCGAGATGGACGCCGACCAGCTGGCCGAGACCACGATGGATCCCCGCTTCCGGACCCTGCGACGGATCAACATCGGCGACCTGGAGTCGGCGGAGAAGGTCTTCGACCTGCTGATGGGCAACGAGGTCGCCCCCCGTAAGGAGTTCATCACGAGCTCGGCGGCGACCCTGGACCGCTCGCGCATCGACGCCTGAGCCGTTCGGGTACCTCCGCCTCGTGCGCCTCTCCACCCGTGGGTGGAGAGGCGTTCTCCACCCGTGATCAACCCGGGGGCCGATCCGTCGGCAGCTCTCCGTCCGTAGCGTCGAAGGCGTCAGATCTTCCCGCTCCCCGGAGGGCGCCATGTCCGGCGTTGCCAGTGTTCTTGTGATGGTCGCCGTTGCCGGCTGGACGCTGCTGCGCCAGTTCTCCGCGCGTCCGCTGCCGGCCCGGTGGTGGCTTCTCCCCGGAATCCTGGCGGTGCTCTCGCTGCGAGGCGGGGTACTGCTCGACCCGCGGCACGAGACCGTGTCCGCGGGGGTGCTCGCGGCCGAACTGATGGTCGGGCTCGGCCTCGGCGCCGGCTGGGGGTTGACCACCCGGGTCTGGCGGGATGCGGACGGCACCCCGTGGTCCAGGGGCACCCGTGCCACGTCGTTCGTCTGGGCGGGTGGTCTGGCGCTGCGAGCCATCCTCTGGGCCGCCGGGGCGGCCAAGGGGGTGGAACAGAGCGGTGACGGTCTCCTGCTCGCTCTGGCCGTCACCCTGCTGGTGCGAGGAGCGGTCCTGTCCCGGCGCCTGGAGCCGTCCTTTCGGATCAGGCCGAACTCGCGGGGCCGGGAGGAGCCGCACCTCGCACCGGCGTCGGCAGGCGACGCTCCGCATCGCGCCGAGACCCGCTCCGGCGACGGGACAGGGATTCCGGTGGCGGGAAAGGACCTCCCATGACCGGCACGATCTGGACCTCATGGCCCTCCCGCGAGGCGCTCACACCTACGCCGAGGGCGCCCGCACGGTCGACCCTGTCCCTCCTCGTCTGGACTTTGGCCGCGGCAGGGCTGCTCTGGGCGACGCTGAACGACGACCGCCGCGGCTCCGCAGGCCTCCCCGTCGCGCTCGCGGTGATGGGCTGCTGCGTCCTGGTGGCACGGTGGTACCACCGGTTCACCCTGGAGCAGCGGTTGTGGCCGTCTCTGGCTCTGTTGCTTCTTCTGACAGGACTGGCACTCGCCGCGTACGGGGCCGGCGCGACTGCGCTCGCCTCCGCCCTGTGGTGCGGCGGTACCGTCCTCGCCGTGGCGCGGCTGCCGCTCGGCGCGGCTGTCCCCATGGCGGCGATCGCCCTGGCGTCCTTCGCTGCCCTGGTAGGCGGCGGATGGATGACCACCCTGTTGACGACGGCCGGACTCTGCCTGGGCGGCCATGTGGTCCGGTTGGACGCGGAGGCGCGCGGAGGCGCTCTGCGGCTGCTGGCTCAGGAGCGTGCCGCCAGGGCGGCGGAGACGGAAAGGGCCGCCCTGGACGAACGTTCCAGGATTGCCCGGGAGATCCACGACGTGCTCGCGCACAGTCTGTCGGCCCAGATGGTGCACCTCGAGGCGGCCCGGTTGCTGATCGAGCGTGAGCCGGTCGGCGCGTTCCGTGACCAGGTCCTGGAAAGGGTCGTTTCGGCCCGTTCCATGGCCAGGGAAGGGCTGACGGAGACCCGGCAGGCGCTTTCCGCCCTCCGGGGTGAGACGACGCCGGTCGAGGACTTCCTGCGGAACCTGGTCTCCACCGGACCGGTGGAGCTGAGCGTCGAGGGGCCCCGGCGCTCCCTGGCGGCTGGGGCCTCTCAGGCGGTGCGGCGGGTCGCTCAGGAGGCCGTCACCAATGTGCGCAAGCATGCCCCCGGAGCGCATGTTCGGATACGGCTGGAATACCTGCCGGACACGGTGGTCCTGGAGGTGCGGGACACCGGGGGAGGGGCATCGGACGAGGAGCTGATGACCGGCGGGCCGGGCTACGGTCTGACCGGAATGAGGGAGCGCGCCGAAGTGCTCGGAGGGGCCCTGGAGGCGGGGCCGGGCGAGGAGGGGTTCGTAGTGACTCTGCGGTTGCCCACGTGAGCGCGCGGGTGGTGGTCGCCGACGACCAGTCGGCGGTCCGCGAGGGCATCGTGATGCTGCTCGGGCTGCTGGGCGTCGACGTGGTCGGGGCGGCCAGGGACGGTGACGAGGCGGTGGCGCTCGTCGCGGAGCACGCCCCGGACGTGGTTCTGATGGACCTGCGGATGCCGCGTTGCGACGGTGTCGAGGCGACCCGGCGCGTTCGCCGGGAGCATCCCGGTACCCAAGTGGTGGTGCTCACCACCTTCGACGACGACGCATCGCTCTTTGCGGCCTTGCGCGCGGGTGCGCGCGGCTTCCTGACCAAGGACGCGAGCGGCGAGGAGATCGTGCAGGCCATTTCGGCCGTGCTGTCCGGTGACGCGGGTCTCTCCCCCGCCGTGCAGCGGCGTCTGCTGGAGCACATGGCCGCCGGGCCGGCTGTGCCTCCACCGACGTTCGGCCAGTACCCGGGCCAGTACCCGGGCCAGGACCAGGAGCAGGGCCGGGGCCGGATCCAGGAGCTTCCGGACGGGCTCACGCCCCGCGAGGCGGAGGTGCTGGCGCTCATCGCCGAAGGGCTCAACAACGCCGAGATCTCGCGCAGGCTGCACGTTTCCCCGGCCACGGTGAAAACGCACATCAACAACCTGTTCGCCAAGACGGGGGCGCGGGACCGGGCGCAGGCGGTTCGTTACGCATACGTACGGGGGCTCGCACGGGCACCTGGTACGGATGTCACCTGAACAGGTGAAAGCGGTGCATGCTGCAACCGAGATCCTCCCTGTCCGGACACTCTTGGCGGAGCGGCCGAAAAGGCTCGCGGACAAGGGAGTTGTTCGGTGGAGAAGGAAGCAGGGCGGGTGGAGGCGGTGACGCGGCTCGACGAGTCGTGGTACGACGCGCCGGCCCCCGGATGGGGCGAGCGGGACGGTACGGGGACAGGGGCGCCCGATGCGCCATCCCTCCCCGGGGCTCCGCAGAGCGGCCACAGCGCTGCCGACATCTACCGAGAGGTCCAGCGGAGCGAGGCTTTCCGCGAAGTGCGCCGCCGATACCGGAGGTTCGTCGTACCGGCGACGGTCGCGTTCCTTCTCTGGTACCTCGCCTACGTGGTCGCGGCCACCGGAGCACCCGGGCTGATGGCCCGTCCGGTGGCAGGGGCGGTGAATGTCGCCCTGGTCGCGGGGCTCGGCCAGTTCCTCACCACCTTCCTGCTGACGTGGGCGTACGCGCGGCACGCGCGGCTCCGCCGGGACCGGGCGGCCCTGGAACTGCGCTGGGACACCCAGGAGCTGACGAGAGGTGCCGAGCGTTGAGCGGCGACCACCAGACGCTCGCGCTGGTGCTGTTCAGCGCGTTCATCGCCGTCACCCTCGGCATCACCACCTGGGTCGGACGGACCCGCCAGGGCTCCGCAGAGGAGTTCTATGCCGGGGGCCGGCTGTTCTCTCCCATGGAGAACGGTTTCGCGATCGCCGGTGACTACATGTCGGCTGCCTCGTTCCTCGGCATTTCCGGGCTCATCGCACTCTTCGGGTACGACGGGATGCTGTACTCGGTCGGGTTCCTCGTCGCCTGGCTGGTCGTCCTGCTGCTGGTGGCCGAACTCGTGCGCAACTGCGGACGGTTCACCCTGGCCGACGTGGTGGCCGCACGCATGGCGGAGCGCCCCGTGCGCACCGCCGTCGGCGCCTCGTCGGTGACCGTCTCCGTGCTCTACCTCGTCGCGCAGATGGTCGGCGCCGGCAGCCTGGTCGCCATGCTTCTCGGCGGCACCAGCGGCGTCACCCGCTCCTGGACCGTGGTCGGGGTGGGCGCACTCATGGTGGTCTACGTCTCGTTCGGCGGCATGCGGGCCACCACCTGGATCCAGATCGTCAAGGCCGTCCTCCTCATGGCCGGCACGATCGCCCTCACCGTGGCCGTTCTGGTCCGGTTCCACGGTGACGTCAACGCACTGCTCAGCACCGCGGCCGAACGCAGCGGCCACGGGAAGGGCTTTCTCGCACCGGGACTCAAGTACGGCGGCGGTTGGACTGCGCGCTTCGACTTCATCAGCCTCGGACTGGCGCTGGTCCTCGGTACGGCCGGGCTGCCGCACATCCTGTCCCGCTTCTACACGGTGCCGACGGCCCGTGCGGCCCGGCGGTCCGTCGTCTGGTCGATCGGGCTGATCGGCAGCTTCTACCTGATGACAATCGTGCTCGGTTTCGGCGCCGCAGCCCTTGTCGGGCCGACCGCGGTCCGGTCCTCCAGCGAGGCCGGGAACACCGCGGTTCCTCTGCTGGCGTTGGCGCTGGGCGGCGGGGAGGGAGCCACGGGCGGAACGATTCTCTTCGCCGTGGTCGCCGCCATCGCCTTCGCCACGATCCTGGCCGTGGTAGCGGGGATCACCCTCGCGTCCTCGGCCTCGGTCGCCCACGACCTCTATGCCTCGCTCCGCCGACCCGGCGGCAAGCCGTTCGGCGAGGTCGCGGTGGCCCGGGCAGCCGCCGTCGGGATCGGGGTGGTCGCCATCGGACTGGGCCTGCTCGCCCAGGACCTCAATGTGGCCTTCCTCGTCGGGCTGGCCTTCGCGGTGGCCGCCTCGGCCAACCTGCCGGCGCTGCTCTACTCGCTCTTCTGGAAGAACTTCACCACCCGTGGTGCCGTCTGGGCCGTGTACGGAGGGCTGGTTCCGGCTCTGCTTCTCGTACTGCTCTCGCCGGTCGTCTCCGGCTCGCCCGCCTCCCTCTTCCCAGGGGTCGACTTTCAGCTCTTCCCGCTGGAGAATCCCGGTCTCGTCTCCATTCCCCTCGGATTTCTCGCGGGGTGGATCGGCACGGTGACCTCCGCCCAACCGCCCGACGAGGACAAGCACGCCGAGATGGAGGTCAGGTCGTTGACCGGAGCCGGGGCGGTCTGACCCGAGCCGACCCGGTCCGGCGTGGGTCTGGCCGGAGCCCACGCGGTTCGTCCGGCGAGGGACTGACCGGAGACGCGCAGTCCAGCAGCAATCTGACCCGGAGCCGTCGCGGTCCGGCGAGGTGGTGTGGTCCGGCGGCGGCAGGGGTGGTGCGGCGGAGGTTTTGACGGGCACGCAATCGGTTTGCGTTCCTTGCGCTAATCTTGCGCTCATGACGCGACGACTTGCTCAGGTGGCACAGAAGGTTGGGGTCAGTGAGGCCACGGTCAGCCGGGTCCTGAACGGTAAGCCAGGCGTCTCGGACGCCACCCGGCAGGCGGTGCTCTCCGCGCTGGACGTGCTCGGGTACGAGCGCCCGACCCAGCTGCGGGGCGAGCGGGCCAGGCTGGTCGGACTCGTTCTTCCGGAGCTCCAGAATCCCATCTTCCCGGCCTTCGCCGAAGTGGTGGGCGGCGCCCTCGCCCAGCAAGGGCTCACGCCCGTGCTCTGCACGCAGACCAAGGGCGGGGTCTCCGAGGCGGATTACGTGGACCTGTTGCTCCAGCAGCAGGTGTCCGGAGTGGTCTTCGCCGGTGGCCTCTACCACCAGGCGGACGCCGCCCACGACCACTACAAGGTGCTCGCCGACCGTCGCATCCCTGTCGTCCTGATCAACGCGGCCATTGCCGAACTCGGCTTTCCGGGTGTCTCCTGCGACGACTCCGTCGCGGTCGAGCAGGCATGGCGGCATCTCGCCTCGCTCGGCCATGAGCGGATCGGCCTGGTTCTCGGCCCCACCGACCACGTTCCCTCCCAGCGCAAGCTCGACGCCGCACGGCAGTTGGCCCGTGAGTACGGGGCGACGATCCCGGACGAACACGTGGCGCGGGCCATGTTCTCGCTGGAGGGTGGCCAGGCCGCAGCCTCCCGGCTGCTCGACCGGGATATCACCGGCATCATCTGCGGCAGCGACCCGCTCGCGCTCGGTGCGGTGCGCGCGGTCCGCCGCCGGGGGCTCTCCGTGCCCCACGACGTGTCGGTGGTCGGATACGACGACTCCGCCTTCATGAACTGCACCGAACCGCCCCTGACGACGGTTCGTCAGCCCATCGAGGCCATGGGCCGGGCGGCCGTCGAGCTGCTGTCCGTGCAGATCGGGGGCAAGGCGGTGCCCTCCGACGAGCTGCTCTTCGAGCCGGAACTGGTGGTGCGCGGATCGACCGCCCCGCCGCCGCGCGATAATTCGCGCTGATCTGTCACTATCTTGCGTTACCGAATCCACCCTCAGAGGTCGATGGAGCGATCGAGGAAACGTTCGGGGAGGGCAACGCCTGCGGCGGGGGCGGTCCGGTGTACTGGCCGCGGGGGCGCAGGCGCAGGGGCCGTTCCGCGTACTCCTCCAGGGCGTGCGCGATCCACCCCGCCGTGCGGGCCACCGCGAACACGGTCTCACCCGCCTCCGCGGGCATGCCCGCGGAGACCGACAGTACGGCCAGCGCCAGATCGACGTTGGCGTGCAGAGGTACGTGCCGGGCGGCGGTCGACACCACGTCCCGCGCCGCGGCGAGTGCCGACGCGGCCTCGGGCACGTTCTCCAGCAGGGTGAACAGGACCCGTGCCCGGGGGTCCTCGCCGGTGTAGAGCCGGTGGCCGAGTCCGGGGATCCGCCTTCCGGCGCGCAGGTGGTCGGCGACGACCGGTGCGGCACCGCCCCGCTCCACGACCTCCCGGAGCATCCGGTGGGCGAGCCCGCTGGCCGCACCGTGCAGCGGGCCTTCCAGGGCCCCGAGCCCCGCCGAGACCACTGCGTACGGATGGGCGTGGGCGGAGGCCGCCACCCGGACGGCGAGGGTGGATGCCGCGAGGTCGTGGTCGATCAGCAGAACGAGCGCGGTGTCCAGCACGGCGAGTGACGCGGCGCCGGCGGGACGCGCGGTGAGCGCGGGCCACAACCGGGCCGCGATGCCGGGGCCGGCGGGGCCCGTACCGGTGCGGCCGGCGCCGCCAGGGCCTCCGCCGGCGGGCGCCACGGAGGCGGCCGGGCCCGTGCTGCCGGGCGCGCCGGCGGTCGGCAGCAGCGCACCCACCAAGGTCGGGATCAGGCCACGCGCCGCGTCCAGGACCGAGGCGGGGGAGAGGTCGAAACGCAGTGGGTCGGCAGCCGCTGCGGCGATGACGGCGACCCGCAGCCGGTCCGTCGTCCCGCTGTGCGCGGGCAGTGCGGCGACGGCCCGTCCTGCCGCGGCCAGGGCCTGCGGCGGAGCGGAGAAGCGGACGCCCGGCCTGAGTTCACCGGTCCAGAGCCACTCGGCGACTTCCTCGTAACCGTGGTGCAGGGCGAGTTCACCCGCGTCGACGCCCCGGTAGTAGTAGCGGTCCTGGTCGATGAGGGTGATGCCGGTACGGAACACCAGGTCCGCCCCGCCCGCCGGCAGGGGGTCGCGCCGACCCGTGCGCCGGGCCAGGGCCCGGACCTCGTCGGCGTCGAACGTACTTCCCCGCCCTCCGGGGGCGCGCACGCTGCTGAGCTGGCCACGGCTGACATAGGCGTACACCGTCTCCGGTTTCACGCCGAGCAGGGCGGCCGTCTCGCGCGTACTGAGGCGCTCCGTGGTCCCGGTGTCGGCGTCGCGCGCTCCCTGATCCGTCATGTGCTCACCGTATCCACTCCGTCATGTATTGATTCAATCAATATTGACGTCCACATAATCAAGCATGGATAGTCGAATCAATAGTCCGAAAGCCCCTGGTCGACGAGAGACCGTGGTGACCAGGGAGAAGAAGCCCCGAAGAGGAGCCGGCGATGCCGACCAAGACCAACAGCCCCGCCCCGACCGGCGTCCCCCGCGGCCTCGCGGGTGTCGTCGTCACCGACACCGTCCTGGGTGACGTCAGGGGGGCGGAGGGCTTCTACCACTACCGCCAGTACTCGGCGATCGAGCTCGCGCAGACCCGGAGCTTCGAGGACGTCTGGTACCTGATGTTCCACGGTGAGCTGCCCGACGCGCAGGCTCGCACGGCGTTCGCCGCACGCACCGCCGAGCTGCGCCACCTCCCGGACGAGGTCCGCGCGGCGCTGCCCGCCATCGCCCGCGCCGGAGCGGTCTCCGGCCCACTGGCGGGGCTGCGTACGGCACTCTCCCTGCTCGGGGCGTCGGCCGGGTACCGCCCGCTGTACGACATCGAGCCAGGTCGCCGTCGTGAGGACGCGCTCGCCGTCTGCGCGGCGGTGCCCACCCTGCTGACCGCGCTGCACCGACTGGGTGAAGGACTCGAACCGGTCGAACCGCGCGACGACCTGCCGCACGCCGCCAACTACCTGTACATGCTCACCGGCGAGGTACCCGACGCGGTCCGTGCACGGGCCGTCGAGCGCTACCTCATCTCCACCGTCGACCACGGGTTCAACGCGTCCACCTTCACCGCGAGGGTCGTCGCCTCCACCGGTGCCGACATGGCCGCCTGCCTGGTCGCGGCGGTCGGCGCGCTCTCCGGGCCCCTTCACGGAGGTGCGCCGAGCCGCGCCCTGGACACGCTGGACGCGATCGGCACCCCGGACCGCATCGACGGCTGGATCCGCGAACAGGTCCTCTCCGGCGGACGGATCATGGGCTTCGGCCACCCCGTCTACCGCACCGAGGATCCGCGTTCGCGGATGTTGAGGGAGATCGCCCAGGACTTCGGCGGCCCGCTCGTCGACTTCGCCGTCGAGGTGGAGCGCCAGGTGGAGGCCATCCTCGCCGAGCTCAAGCCGGGCCGTGAGCTGCACACCAACGTGGAGTTCTACGCCGGAGTCGTGATGGAGCTCTGCGGGCTTCCCCGGACCATGTTCACGCCCACCTTCTGTGCGGCGCGGGTGGTCGGCTGGAGTGCCAATATCCTGGAACAGGCGGCGGACTCGAAGATCATCCGACCGGCGGCCCGCTATGTCGGGACGCCTCCGCCGCAGCCGGTCCCGGCACCCTGACCGTGGGGCCGCCGCTGCCTCCGCACTCCGTGAGGATGGTCCGTCTTGCCCGCTCCGGCCACACCGGGTGATGCCCGCATTCCGCAAATCCCGGTCATCGTGCTCGCGGGGTTCCTCGGCTCGGGCAAGACCACACTGCTGAACCACCTGCTCCACAACCGCGCCGGAAACCGGATCGGGGTGATCGTGAACGACTTCGGGGCCATCGAGATCGACGCCATGACGGTCGCCGGACAGGTCGGCTCGACGGTCTCGCTGGGCAATGGCTGCCTGTGTTGCGCGGTGGACGCGAGCGAGCTGGACTCCTATCTGGAGACACTGACCCGGCCCGCCGTCCGCCTCGATCTGATCGTGATCGAGGCCAGCGGACTCGCCGAGCCACGGGAACTCGTCCGGATGCTCCTGGCGAGCGAGAACCCGAGGATCGTCTACGGAGGGCTGGTCGAGGTCATCGACGCGGCCGAGTTCGAGAGCACCCGGGAGCGACACCCGGAGACCGACCGGCACGTGGCCGCCGCCGACTTGGTCGTCCTCAACAAGACCGACCGGATCGACGACGCCAAGCACGACCGGCTGCACGCCGTGGTCACCTCGCTGACCGACCGCGCCGCCGTCGTCTCCACCGACCACGGACGGATCGACCCGTCGCTGCTCTTCGACCCCGCGCTCCGTCCCGACAACGAACGGACGGCGGCCCGCCAGCTCACTTTCGAAGACCTGCTGGCGGAGGAGGCGGGCCAGCACGGCGGATCGGGGAACCACGGGGGATCGGGGAACCACGGCGGAGCCCATCCCCACGCCGCGTACCAGAGCGTCGAGTTCTCCGGCGGAGCGCCGCTGGACCCCCGCCGGTTCATGCGGTTCCTCGACTCACGGCCCGAGGGGCTGTACCGGATGAAGGGCTTCGTGGACTTCGGCGCGGCCGACCCCCGTCACACCTACCTGCTGCACGCGGTGGGCCGGTTCCTCCGGTTCGCCCCGCGCCCCTGGGCCCGCGACGAGCCGAGGCTCACCCAACTCGTACTGATCGGGTCAGGGTTCGACGGGGAGGCACTCCTGCGGGAACTGGAGGAGTGCCGGACGCCCGGGCCGGGCAGCACGGGCCCTGTCGGCGTGGACCTTGGCGGCGTACCGGAAACGGAGCCGCGCGACGCGGACGATCTGGAGCGCGCCATGTGGGGGGTCCTGCGTTACGTCGCCACCGACCGGTCCGCCGAAGGAACCGACGGACCGGTCGCTGTCGAAGAGAGCGACGCACCTGCCGGTCCGGACCTGCGGTAGGCGCGCTGCCGGGGCAGGGGTGCCGGGGCAGGGGTGCCGGGCTGGGCGTACGCGGCGTTTCACCCGGCACCCTGACGGAGAGGGAGCGCCCGTCGGTGGTGTGGATCGTGCGGGGACGTACTCTCGCTGGATGCGTCCTCACCTCAGCTCCGAGAGTTCGCGCGAGCGGCCTCACGAGGTGGCGGCCGAGACGTTGGAGCGGGCCCTGCGTGACCGTTCGCACGAGGGCGAATCGGCGTTCGTCCTGGTCGGAATCGCCTTGAACGACGGCGACCGGGGTTTCGTGGAGCACTGGTGCGTGGAGGTGGGGACGCGAGCCGTGTCGGGCAGCCCGCTCCTCGGGCTGGCCGGCTTGTGCCTGGGGCATACCGCTCGCCGATTCGGCTGTCTCGGTGGTGACGCGCTCGCGCTGGCGAAGTCGCCGGCGGCCCGTGCCGAAGCGGACGTGGACGGGCGGGCTCTCGACGGGTACGACGACATCCGGAGCTTTCTGCGCCTGTGGTGACTCCGGCCGCCGCAATCGGTGAGCAGGTGGCGTCGGCGCCGCTCACGCTGACGGTGAGGCGCTGTCAGTGGTTCGCCCGAGCCTGTTCCGTCACCATACGATCTCGTGGGGCCCGCGTTCTCGTCTCCGCAGGGCCCCTGTGGACGTACCACCAGGAGGACCCTGTGCCCCACCCTGACCCGCTCACGCCCGAGGAGAAGCTCGCCGACGCGAAGAAGGTGTTGAGTCTTCCGCGCATCGTCGTGATCTGTGGCTCCACCCGCTTCATGGCCGAGATGAACGAGGCCGATCTGCGGGAGACCAGAGCCGGAAGGATTGTCGTCAAACCGGGCTGTGACCTGAAGTCGCCGCACCAACTCTGGTCCGATCCTGCCGAGGCCGAGGCGCTGAAGGTTCGGCTGGACGATCTGCACCGGGCGAAGATCCGGCTCGCTGACGAGGTGCTCGTCGTCGGCGACTACGTCGGAGACAGCACCCGAGCCGAAATCGCCTACGCCCGGTCGCTGGGCAAGCCCATGCGATTCACGCATCCCGAAGTCGACCCTGCGGTCTGACCGCCCGCCGCCACCTCGCCAACCAGCCGCGAGGCATCACGGTGCCTGCTGGCCCGCCGTGGCGGGCCCGGATCGCAACCACCGTCATGTCAGTCTCCGGAAGCCCCGAAGAAGCCCCCGTGAGTGGGCTGGTCCTCGGTGTGAGGAAGCACGTACTCGCAGGTCCGACCACAAAGGGATCAGTCGTCACTCACACTGCTCGGATCACACAGAACCTGAGCCCCGACCGGTGCTCTGGCTCAGGCGCCAGATGTTCGCACGGGCAGGGTTCGAGTTCCTGCGAAAACGTGTCCTGCTCGCCACCTGACACCAAGCGTAGGCGGGCTCGGCGACGCCATGGCCTCCGCCTGTGACCACGAACCGCAGGCAGACGGAGAAGCCCGGCCCCGATGGGCTCCCGCGGTATCAACAGCTCCTGAACGGTACAGATTGGGCATCCCTCGCCACTGTGTCCGGGACGGGCGAATCCCTTCCGGCGGCATTGGCACGCCTCCTCGACCCCGACCCGGCCGTCAGGGCGGACGCCGCAAGGGACGCGCTCTCGGAAGTGACCCACCAGAACACAATGTACGAAGCCACCGTGCCCGTGGCCCTCTACATCGCGGCCATCCTCCATCATCCCCGCATCACCGCAGGTGACTTCGGATTCGACACCGCCGGGCCATCGCGTCGCTCGACCCTCGTGAAACTGCTTGCCTGGCTCAGCGACACCGCCTACGACGCGGACGACGAGTGCGTCGCCATCGGCGAGCGCCACTACGGCGAGGGGTTTCTCCGCGAGTACGAGGAGATGAGCGCGTTCCGGGACCTGCGGCCGGCGATCTTCTCCGCCGTCCAGCCCTTCCTCGGCCACGAGAGCGCGGAGGTTCGCCACGCAGCTCTCATGGCCGCCATCCCTCTCGCGGAACATCCCCTCCTCGCCGGCCTTCGGCGCGAGCTGGTCGATCACGCCCACCGTCTGCTGGCCACCAGCGCTGATCGCTACCACCGAGACCGCGTCCTGGACGCGCTGAAAGCATGGGGTCACGACATCGGCGATCTGGAGAACACGGCCGACGTCGCAGTCCGCGAACGTCGTGCCCGCCTCAGGGCCGAACGCGCTTCCCTGGGAGACGGCTGGTCGGGTGGATACAGCGAAGACCCGCCGTTCTGACTCACGGGGCCTCAGTGCCCCAGCGGCCCGGTGGGCGGCTGGAAGAGAAGGCGCTCGCCGCCGGGCGTCCCGCCGGCGTCCCGGGTCTCCGAGCCGTGCCCGTGCGACCGTGCTCACCGCCACCGCCACCGCCGCACATGCCACCACCGCACCTGCCGCCGTCACCGCCGCGCCCCGACGGGCCTCGGCCCGGCGGACACGGCCGACCGCTCGGAGCCGTACGGAAAACGGGGCGGCGGGGCCCGTCCCGCCGCGGGGGCGGACCCCGCAGCGCCCGTCTTCCGTACGCCTGCGGCTCTCGCTACACCGGACCCGCGATCGACGCGACCGGGTCGGTCAGCGGGATGCCCGAACCGTCACGGCGCGGGTCGGGTTCCGGCAGTCGCGCTGGTGCGCCGTTCTGCTGCGCGGCGCGGGCGGGCAGGGGACCGGCCCAGGCGAAGACCAGCACATCCTCACCCTTGAGGAACCGCTGGCACCGCACCCCGCCGGTGGCCCGTCCCTTGCGCGGGTACTGGTCGAAGGGTGTCAGCTTCGACGTGAGCACCGAGTCGTCGAGCGTGCCGTGCGAGCCGGCCACCGTGAACACCGCCGCGTCGGCGGCCGGTTCGACCGCGGTGAAGGACAGCACCTCGGCGCCGTCCGTGAGCTTGATCCCGGCCATGCCGCCGGCCGGACGTCCCTGCGGACGCACCTGGGCCGCCGGATACCGCAGCAACTGCGCGTCGGTCGAGATGAAGACCAGGTCCTCCTCGCCGGTACGCAGCTCCACGGCGCCGACGATCCGGTCGCCTTCCTTCAGGGAGATGACCTCCAACTCGTCCTTGTTGGCCGGATAGTCGGGCACGACGCGCTTCACCACCCCCTGGAGGGTGCCGATCGCCAGGCCCTGCGACGTCTCGTCGAGCGTGGTCAGGCAGATCAGCTCCTCGCCCTCGTCCAGCGTGAGGAACTCCGTCACCGGAGCTCCGCCCGAGAGGTTGGGCGCGGCATGGGTGTCCGGCAGCTGGGGCAGATCGATCACCGCCACGCGCAGCAGCCGCCCGGTGGAGGTCACCGCCCCCACCTCGCCGCGCGCGGTCGCCGGTACGGCGGACACGATCACGTCGTGCTTCGCGCGCTTGGCGTCCTCGTCCTCGGCCACCGGGTCGGCGTTGGCCGTCCGGGCGAGCAGGCCGGTGGAGGAGAGCAGCACCCGGCACGGGTCGTCCGCCACCTGAAGCGGCACGGCGGAGACCTGCGAGCCGGCCGACTCCAGCAGCACCGTACGCCGGTCGGTACCGAACTTCTTCGCCACCGCCGCCAGTTCGGAGGAGACGAGCTTGCGCAGCTCGGAATCGGACTCCAGGATTGCGGTCAGCGCCTCGATCTCCGAGCTGAGCCGGTCGCGCTCGCTCTCCAGCTCGATCCGGTCGAACCGGGTCAGCCGGCGCAGCGGGGTGTCCAGGATGTACTGCGTCTGGATCTCACTCAGCGAGAAGCGCTCCATGAGGCGCTCCTTCGCTGCTGCGGAGTTGTCGCTGTCCCGGATGATCCGGATGACCTCGTCGATGTCGACGAGGGCGACGAGCAGCCCCTCCACCAGGTGCAGCCGGTCGCGCCGCTTGGTACGGCGGAACTCGCTGCGCCGGCGCACGACCTCGAAACGGTGGTCGAGGTAGACCTCCAGGAGCTCTTTGAGCCCCAGGGTGAGCGGCTGGCCGTCGACGAGCGCGACGTTGTTGATGCCGAAGGACTCCTCCATCGGCGTCAGCTTGTAGAGCTGCTCCAGGACGGCCTCCGGCACGAAGCCGTTCTTCACCTCGATGACCAGGCGGAGCCCGTGCGAGCGGTCGGTGAGGTCCTTGACGTCGGCGATGCCCTGGAGCTTCTTCGACGAGACCAGGTCCTTGATCTTGGAGATGACCTTCTCCGGACCGACCGTGAAGGGCAGTTCGGTGACGACGAGGCCCTTGCGGCGCGGGGTGACGTTTTCGACGGCGACCGTCGCCCGGATCTTGAACGTGCCGCGCCCGGCGGCGTAGGCGTCCTTGATGCCGCCGAGGCCCACGATCCGGCCGCCGGTCGGCAGGTCGGGACCGGGGACGAACCGCATCAGCGCTTCGAGGTCGGCGTTCGGGTACCGGATGAGGTGGCGCGCGGCGGCGACGACCTCACCGAGGTTGTGCGGCGGCATGTTGGTCGCCATACCGACCGCGATCCCGGACGCGCCGTTGACCAGCAGGTTCGGATACGCGGCCGGGAGGACGACGGGCTCCTGCTCCTGGCCGTCGTAGTTCGACTGGAAATCGACGGTGTCCTCGTCGATCGACTCCGTCATGAGGGACGTGGCGTCGGCCATCCGGCACTCGGTGTACCGCATGGCGGCCGGCGGGTCGTCGTTGCCGAGGGAGCCGAAGTTGCCGTGTCCGTCCACGAGCGGGAGGCGCATGGAGAACGGCTGCGCCATGCGCACCAGGGCGTCGTAGATCGACGCGTCCCCGTGCGGGTGCAGCTTACCCATGACCTCGCCGACCACGCGGGCGCACTTGACGTACCCGCGGTCGGGGCGCAGTCCCATCTCGTTCATCTGGGACACGATGCGGCGGTGCACCGGCTTCATGCCGTCGCGCGCGTCGGGCAGGGCCCGGGAGTAGATCACCGAGTACGCGTACTCGAGGAAGGAGCCCTGCATTTCGTCGACGACGTCGATGTCGAGGATCTTCTCCTCGAAGTCGTCCGGCGGCGGGGTTTTCGTGCTGCGGCGGGCCATCGCGGCTGCGACTCCTTCACAGATTCTGTCGGGCAACCTGAGGTTCTGACGCGGACCATTGTGGACCGCCCCGCCGACAGCGCCGACCTCGACCCGTCCCAAGGGCCCGGCCGGACCCCGCCGGGACGCCCGCTTCCGGGGTTCCCCGGCCGTGCCGGGAGCCGAGTCGATGCGGTGCCGGGAGCCGAACCGATGCCGTTCCGGTGGCCGAACCGGCGCCCGGGCCGACCCCCTGCGCGCAAGGCTTCGGCACCACGCGTCAACATCAGTCGTCAAGAACTACCAACGAGCACAACATCGAAGGAACGGGAACTTCGCCAGGTACCCGTGCGCTTGCTTACAGTGGCAGGTCTGGCAGAAAGTCCAGTACCGCGATCGAAGGGACGTACATGCCCATGGGTCACACGGCCACCGCACAGGCCGGCTCCGGCGGCCTGACAGCGACCGAGCACCGTCTGGCCAATGGCCTGCGCGTGGTGCTCTCCGAAGACCACCTGACCCCGGTCGCCGCAGTCTGCCTCTGGTACGACGTCGGCTCCCGTCACGAGGTGGAGGGGCGCACCGGTCTCGCGCACCTCTTCGAGCACCTGATGTTCCAGGGCTCGGAGCAGGTCAAGGGGAACGGCCACTTCGAACTCGTCCAGGGCGCGGGCGGGTCGCTCAACGGCACGACGAGTTTCGAGCGCACCAACTACTTCGAGACCATGCCGACCCACCAGCTGGAGCTCGCCCTCTGGCTCGAAGCCGACCGGATGGGCTCGCTGCTCGCCGCGCTCGACGAAGAGTCCATGGAGAACCAGCGGGACGTCGTCAAGAACGAGCGCCGCCAGCGGTACGACAACGTCCCGTACGGCACCGCGTTCGAGCGGCTCACCGCGCTCGCCTACCCGGAGGGCCACCCGTACCACCACACGCCGATCGGTTCCATGGCGGACCTGGACGCGGCGACGCTGGAGGACGCCCAGGCGTTCTTCCGTACGTACTACGCGCCCAACAACGCGGTGCTCTCGGTCGTCGGCGACATCGACCCCGAGGAGACGCTCGCCTGGATCGAGAAGTACTTCGGCTCCATCCCGTCCCACGACGGCAAGAAGCCCCCGCGCGACGGTTCTCTCCCCGGCACCATCGGCGGGCAGCTGCGCGAAGTGGTCCACGAGGAGGTCCCGGCCCGCGCGCTGATGGCCGCGTACCGCCTGCCGCACGACGGCACCCGTGAGGCGGACGCCGCCGACCTGGCCCTGACCGTCCTCGGCGGCGGCGAGTCCTCCCGGCTGCACAACCGCCTGGTACGCCGCGACCGTACGGCGGTGGCCGCCGGATTCGGGCTGCTGCGGCTGGCCGGGGCGCCCTCGCTGGGCTGGCTGGACGTCAAGACGTCCGGCGGCGTGGAGGTCGAGAGCATCGAGACCGCGGTCGACGAGGAGCTGGAGCGGTTCGCCACCGAGGGCCCGACGCCCGAGGAAATGGAGCGCGCGCAGGCCCAGCTGGAGCGCGAGTGGCTCGACCGTCTCGGTACGGTCTCCGGCCGCGCCGACGAACTCTGCCGCTTCGCGGTGCTGTTCGGCGACCCGCAGCTCGCGCTGACGGCCGTCGGACGCGTTCTCGACATCACCGCCGACGAGGTGCGGGAGGTCGCCGCGGCCACGCTGCGCCCCGACAACCGTGCCGTGCTGGTCTACGAGCCGGTCGAACCGGCCGAGCCGGACGACGGGACCGCTGCCGAGGACGGCGCGGACACCGACGCCGACGAGGAGGCCGGCAAGTGAGCGACGCCGCCGTGACTGGAGTAGCCATGGACTTCCACCCGCAGCCCACCCCGGGAACCGCACGCCCCTGGGCCTTCCCCGCACCCGAACGCGGCACCCTGCCCAATGGGCTGACCGTGCTCCGCAGCCACCGACCCGGCCAGCAGGTCGTCGCGGTCGAGATCCACCTCGAAGCACCGCTCGACGCCGAACCCGAGGGCCTGGACGGCGTCGCCACCATCATGGCGCGCGCCCTCTCCGAGGGAACCGACAAGCGCAGTGCCGAGGAGTTCGCCGCCGAGCTGGAGCGCTGCGGCGCCACGCTCGACGCCCACGCCGACCACCCGGGCGTCCGGGTCTCGCTGGAGGTGCCCGCCTCCCGGCTGGCCAAGGCGCTCGGCCTGGTCGCCGAGGCACTGCGCGCCCCCGCCTTCGCCGACAGCGAGATCGAGCGCCTGGTGGGCAACCGCCTGGACGAGATCCCGCACGAGCAGGCCAACCCCGCACGCCGTGCGGCCAAGCAGCTCTCCAAGGAGCTGTTCCCGGCCACCGCCCGGATGTCGCGCCCGCGTCTGGGCACCGAGGACACCGTGCGGCGGATCGACGCCGCCGCCGTCCGCGCCTTCTACGACGCCCACGTCCGCCCCGCCACGACGGTCGCGGTCGTCGTCGGCGACCTCACCGGCATCGACCTGGACGCCCTGCTCGCCGACACCCTGGGCGACTGGTCGGGCAACGCCGGCAGCCCCCGCCCGGTGGAGCCGATCACCGCGGACGACACCGGTCGCGTGGTCATCGTCAACCGTCCGGGAGCCGTCCAGACGCAGCTGCTCATCGGCCGCATCGGCGCGGACCGGCACGACAGCGTCTGGCCCGCCCAGGTCCTCGGGACGTACTGCCTCGGCGGCACGCTCACCTCGCGGCTCGACCGGGTGCTGCGCGAGGAGAAGGGCTACACCTACGGCGTACGCGCCTTCGCCCAGGTGCTCCGCTCCACCGCCGGCGGTCCGGACTCCGGCCCGGCCGGTGCGGCGATGCTGGCCATCAGCGGCTCGGTGGACACCGAGTCCACGGGCCCCGCGCTCGACGACCTCTGGAAGGTCCTGCGGACCCTCGCGGCGGACGGGCTGACGGACGCCGAGCGCGAGACCGCCGTGCAGAACCTCGTGGGGGTGGCTCCGCTCAAGTTCGAGACGGCCGCCTCCGTCGCGGCGACCCTCGCCGACCAGGTCGAGCAGCAGCTGCCCGACGACTTCCAGGCCCACCTGTACGCCCGGCTCGCCGAGACCGGCACGGTCGAGGCGACCGCCGCGGTGGTCAACGCCTTCCCGGTGGACCGGCTGGTGACGATCCTGGTGGGCGACGCGTCGCAGATCGCCGACCCCGTCCGCGCGCTGGACATCGGCGAGGTGACGGTCGTGAACGGCTGACCTGCCGTCACCCGCACGACCGGGTACGCCCCGGCAGCGCGACCCCGGCGGGAGAGATC
>NZ_JBHWZJ010000099.1:0-21897 GCF_042728415.1 Streptomyces sp. NPDC060198
CGACCGGACCCACCGGCCCGGCCGGGCGGCGGCAACGTCGTCCGGGCGGGCCGGTTCCTGCCCGCCACGCCGTGACCGCCCTGCCGAACGGGCCCGTCCCGACAAGGGCGCACCGCTCGGACCACGCACCGCGACCGAAGGCTCCGCCCATGCCCGGCTTCCTGCTCTGTGCCGACCCGTTGCGCCCGAGCCGTTTGGACCCGCAGTTCGCCGAAGAGGCCGCGGCCGTACGGGAGATGGGCGCCACCACCGCGCTCGTCGACCATGACGCCTTGCTGGCGGGCGACACGGCGGGAGCCGTCGCCCGGGTCCCGCGCGGCTCCGGAGCGTACTGGTACCGGGGCTGGATGATTCCTGTACAGCGGTACGCCGAGCTGGACCGGGCGCTCGCGGAGCGGGGTGCCTCGCTGCTCACGGACCGGACGGCGTACCGGACCGCCCATGAACTTCCGGGCTGGTACGCCACGTTCCGAGAACTGACCCCGCGCAGTGTCTGGTATCCGCTCTCCGGTACGGCTCCGACTGCCGTACCCAGGGAGGCGGCGTTCTGGTCCGCCCTCGCGCGGCCCCTCGGCGGGGGCCCCGGGATCGTGAAGGACTTCGTGAAGTCCCGGAAGCACGAATGGCACGAGGCCTGTTTCGTGACCGAGTTGAGTGACTCCACAACGCTTTCGGGGGTCGTCGCACGGATGGTCGACCTCCAGGGCGACCATCTCGCCGGCGGAGTGGTGGTACGCGCCTACGAGCGGTTCGCTCCGGGCGGCGAGGCGCGGGTGTGGTGGGTCGACGGGGCCCCCGTTCTGGTGACCGCGCATCCGGACACTCCGGGCGACCTTCCCGTCCCGGACCTGGGCCCGGTCGGCGAGGCCGTGCGCCGGCTCGGCTGCCGACTGGTGACCACCGACCTGGCTTTGCGCGAGGACGGCGTGTGGCGGGTGATCGAGGTGGGTGACGGGCAGGTGAGCGGTTTTCCCTCCGGGGCCGACCCGAGGCCCCTGTTGCGGGCACTGCCCGACGCGTGACGGACAGCGCCCGCGTTCCGCCACGCCCGTGACGCCGGCCGCCCGCGTTCCGTCAGCAGCCGCAGTCCCCGTCGCCCACCGGGACGGTGAGCGGGTCGGGGGCGCGCCGCTCCGTTCCCCCCGAGGTCTCGAAGTCGAAGCCCTCGCGCACCCAGTACTCGAATCCGCCGCGCATCTCCTTGACCTGGTAGCCGAGTCCGGCGAGGGCGAGAGCGGCCCTCGTGGCTCCGTCACAGCCGGGGCCCCAGCAGTAGGCGACGACGGGGACGGCCGGGTCGAGCAGGCGGGCGGCCTGCTCCGGGATCAGTGCGGTGGGCAGATGCACGGCGCCCGGTACGTGGCCCTGGTCCCAGGCGGCCGTGGAGCGGCAGTCCAGTACCGTCATGCCGGGCCCGGCGCCGAGGTTCAGGGCCGCCGCGACGTCGGAGACATCGGCGTGGAAGGCGAGGGACGCCGCGAAATAGGCCGCGGCGACGGCCGGAGGGGCGGGCGGCACCCGCAGGACCGGGTGGTCGGGGAGGGCGGGCGCAGAGGGCCGTACGGCACCGGGTGAGGTCGTGTTCATGGACCTCAATCTAGATGGCCGGCCCACTCACCAAAAGGAACGAACCACGCCGCTCAGCTTGATCGGCCGGGGATTCCCCTGTTGTCTGGGCCCATGACCGACTATTCACCGGACGCAACCGACTGGCGCATTCTCGACGCCCTACAGCGTGACGGCCGGGCCAGTTTCGCCGAACTCGCCCGGGCCGTGGCCATGTCACCCAGCGCGGTGACCGAGCGGGTACGCCGTCTGGAGGAGCTCGGCGTGATCAGCGGATACAGCGCGGTGGTCGACCCGGAACGCCTCGGACTGCCGATCCTCGCCTTCGTACGGCTGCGTTACCCGACCGGCAACTACAAGCCGTTCCACGACCTCCTCACCACCACTGCGGAGATCATCGAGGCCCACCACACCACCGGGGACGACTGCTTCGTGCTGAAGGTGACCGCGCGTTCCATGCGTCACCTGGAGGAGGTGACGGGGCGCATCAGCGGCCTCGGGTCGGTGACCACCAGCGTGGTGTACTCCTCCCCGCTCCCCCGGCGCCCGATCGAGCGCTGAGGCGATTTCCCCGGGCCGGCCCGGACGGCGCCGACGCACGCCGGTTCCGCATCCTCTCGGCGCCGGTCCGACTCCGGCTCCGGCACTGGCGCACGTCCGACACCGGTACCGGCACCAGTTCCGGCACGGGTCAGTTCAGCCTGTGCCGGACCGTCGATCCCTTCCGCTCCTTCACCACTTCGAGCTGCACGGGCACCCGGCGCCGCAGGTCGGCCACGTGGCTGACGATGCCGACGCTGCGATCGCGCTCGCGCAGGGAGTCCAGGACGTCCAGCACCTCGTCCAGCGTCTGCTCGTCCAGGCTGCCGAACCCCTCGTCGATGAAGAGCGTGTCCAGCCGCGTCCCGCCCGCCTCGTCGGTCACCACGTCGGCGAGGCCCAGCGCGAGGGCGAGGGAGGCGAAGAAGGTCTCGCCGCCGGAGAGGGTCGCGGTGTCGCGTTCCCTGCCCGTCCAGGCGTCGACGACGTGCAGCCCCAGCCCGGCCCGGCGTCCTCCCGTGCGGGCGTCGGAGTGGACCAGGGTGTAGCGGCCGGCGGACATCCGCTGGAGCCGGACGGTGGCGGCGGCGGCCACCTGTTCCAGGCGGGCGGCGAGCACGTACGACTCCAGCCGCATCTTGCGTTCGTTGTCGGCCGAGGTCCCGGCGGTGAGCGCGGCGAGGCGGGCGACGCGTTCGTACTCCGCGCGGAGCGGGCCCAGCGCGCGCACTTCCCGGGCGGCCTCCCTGGACAGGCGGTCCAGCTCCGTGCGGCGTTCCTGGGCGGCGGAGAGCGCCGACGAGGCGGTGCGCAGCAGGGTCTCGGCGCGGTCGTACGTCTCGCGCGCCCGGTCCGGCGACGCGTCGGGACGGGCGGCGGCTCCGCGGGCGTCCTCCTCCGCCAGCCGGTCGGCGACGGTGGCGGCCTCGGCCTGCCAGGCGTCGATCCTGCTCTGCAGCTGCCGCTGGGCGGGCCGGTCGAGCAGGGTGGCGACGGCCGCCTGCGGAGTGTCGAACCCGGCGCGGAAGGCGGCGTCGGAGAGGCGCCCGTCGGCTTCCTTGCGCCGTTCGGCCGCGCCCTGCTCGGCCCGTACCGCCTCGGCGGCCTCGGCGAGCAGGTCGGCACGTCGGGCGAGCCGGTCGGCGTGGGCCGCGATGGATCCCGACACCTCGCGCACACCGGCGAGTTCGGCCTCCAGAGCCGTCTGCTGCCGGTCGAGTTCCTCCCGCCGGGAGACCCGCACGGCCGCGCGACGTTCGGCGTGGCGGCGCTGCTCCAAGCGGTCCTGGTGTTCCCGCTCGGCGGCGGCCAGTCTCTCGCGCGCCCGGTGCGTTCCGGCGGCGAGGCGGCGGGCTTCGCCGTGCTCCCGGGCCAATTCGTCGGTGTGGTGGACCAGTTCGAGGACGGAGGGGCCGCCGGATCCGGTCCTCACCGCCCTCTCCGCACTGTCCGCGTCCGCCTCGGCGCGCGCCGTGGTGTGGCGTTCCGTCAGGAGCCCGAGCGTCTGGTCCACCCGGACGCGCTCCTGTTCGGCGGCCCGGTGGGCGGCCAGGGCCGTTTCCTCGGTGGCGCGGTCCACATGCCCGTCGCCCGCCCGCGCGGGGTTCGGGTGTTCGGCCGAACCGCAGACCGCACACGGCTCTCCGACGGAGAGTCCAGCAGCCAACTCGGCGGCGATGTCGCGCAGTCGGCGCTCGCGCAGGCCGAGCCACCGCTCATGGGCGGCGAGGGCGCTCTCGCGGGCGCCGGACAACTGCTCCCGGGCCTCGTCGATTTCGCGGGCGAGGACGTCCCGGCGCCGGGCGGCGTCCAGCCGTCCGCGTGCGGACGCGAGCCGCGCCGCGAGCTGTTCCGTGCGGGTCGCGGCCTCCTGAGCCGCCTCGACCTCGGCGGCCAGGGCCGTACGGGTGTCGTCCCAGCCGGCCAGCCAGGCGTCCGCTTCGCGGATCGCCTCGTCGTCCTGCGCCGACTCGCCGTCGAGAAGGGCACGTTCGGCGTCAATGGCGGCGCTGCGCGATTCGGCGCGGCGGGCGGCGTCGAGCCCGCCCAGTTCCTGCCGGTAGCGGCGTTCCGTCTCGGCGAGCTGCCCGACGCCGGCGTCGGCGAGTTCCGGGGGCAGCTTCGTACGGAAGCGGTCGCGGGCAGCACCCGCCGCGGCGGCTTCGCGCTCGGCCGCGTCCCGCAGTTCGAGGGCGGGAACGATCAGGTCCGCCTTACGGGCACGCGCCAGGCGCTCCTCACAGCGGTCATGATCGGCGCGGCCCTCCTCCAAGCCGGACGCGCGCCTGCGGGTCTCCGCGAAACGCTGCTGGAGACGGGCGAGTTCACGCTCCGCGTCCAGTGCGTGGCGGGCTTGTGCCCGGCGTTCCTCGGCGGCCGTCGCCGCCATGCGGGCGATCTCCAGCCGCTCCCCCGCGCAGGAGCGCGCTACCGCCGCCCACCCCAGCACCCCTTCGGCCAGACCTGGTTCACCGGGCTGGGCCGTCGGCAGAGGCGTCTCGGCGGCGGGGCCCGCGGCCTGCGCCAGCCGCTGGGCGCCGGCGAGTACGCGTTCGTCCCCGGTCCTGACGCGGGACTCGGCCGCCCGGCGCAGCTCGGCGAGGCGTTCCTCGACCGCGGCGAAGCGCCGGGTGTCGAAGAGCCTGCCGAGCAGCTTGCCCCGGGCCTCGGCGTCGGCCCTCAGGAACCGTGCGAAGTCGCCCTGCGGGAGCAGCACCACCTGGCAGAACTGGTCCCGGCTCATCCCGAGGAGCTGGGTGACCTCCTCACCGATCTCCTGGTGCGACTTGCTGAGGGCCTGCCAGCCCTTGACCGGGTCGTAGGCGCGCAGCCGGCTCTGGGCCTTCTCGGTGGTGTACCCGTCGCCCTTCTTCTTGGGGCGGGCCTGCGCCGGTGCGCGGGTGATCTCCAGCCGCCGGCCGCCGGCGGTCAGTTCCAGCAGGACCTCGGTGGGGGTGCCGGGGTCGGCGTGGTCGCTGCGGAGCGAGGTGCCGGGGCTCTGGCGTGCGCCGGGGACGGCCCCGTACAGGGCGTAGCAGACCGCGTCGAGCACCGAGGTCTTGCCCGCGCCGGTGGGGCCGTGGAGCAGGAAGACACCGGCCGAGGAGAGCGCGTCGAAGTCGACTTCGGTGGTGGTGCCGAAAGGGCCGAAGGCGGTGAGGACGAGCCGGTGGAGCCTCATCGGGACACCTCGCGGACGCCGTCGTCCACGCGTACGTCGTCGAAGGCGGCGCGCAGCACGGCGCGTTCCGACTCGTCGGGTCCGCTGCCGCCGCGCACGTGCGCCACGAAGTCCTCCGCGATGGTGTGGTCGTCGCGCCCGGCGAGTCGCTGGGCGTACGAGACGAGGGGGTCGTCCGGGTCGCGTTCGGGGTCGAAGACGAGGCTGAGGATGTGCGGGAAGCGTGCCGTGAGCCGCGCCATGGGGTCGGCGGGGCGGGCGGGGTCGGTGAGGGTGGCCTCCACCCAGGCGTCCCGGTGGATCTCCAGCGCGGGGTCTTCCAGGAGGGCGTCGAGCATGCCGCGGAGCCGGGCGAGCGGCCGGGGCACGGGGCAGTCCACGCGTTCGCCGGTGACGTTTCCGTCCGCGTCCAGGTCGATCAGCCACATGGTCTTGCGGTGGTCCGCCTCGGAGAAGGAGTAGGCGAGGGGGGAGCCGGAGTAGCGCACCCGCTCGCTCACCCGCTGGCTGCCGTGGAGATGGCCGAGAGCCACGTAGTCGACGCCGTCGAAGACGCCCGCGGGTACGGCGGCGACTCCGCCGACGGTGATGTCGCGCTCACTGTCGCTGGGTTCGCCGCCCGCGACGAAGGCGTGGGCGAGGACCACGGAGCGGGTGCCCGGCGCACGGTCCGCGAGGTCGGCGCGTACCCGGTCCATCGCGGCGGTCAGGACGGACTCGTGGGCGGCTTTCGCCGCTCCGAGGGAGTCCTTCACGAGGGCCGGTTCGAGGTAGGGGAGGCCGTAGCAGGCGACGTCGCCGTGGGCGTCGGTGAGAGTCACGGGGGTGCCGCAGCCGGCGGGGTCGGTACGCAGGTGGATGCCGGCCCGGTCGATGAGCCCGGCGCCGACGCCGAGCCTGCGGGCCGAGTCGTGGTTGCCGGAGATCATGACGGTGGGCACCCCGAGGGCGGCGAGCCGGTGGAGGGCGGTGTCGAAGAGTTCGACGGCGGCGAGCGGCGGCACGGCGCGGTCGTAGACGTCGCCGGCGACGAGGACGGCGTCCACCTCGCGGTCGCGGACGGTGGCGACGAGGTGGTCGAGGTACGCGGCCTGGGCGTCGAGCATGCCGACGCGGTGGAAGGACCGGCCCAGGTGCCAGTCCGAGGTGTGCAGCAGTCTCAAGGCGTCGCTCCGCCCGCTGTGGTCCGCATGTCCCTCGTCCTCCGCCCCGTGGCCGGCAACGGCCTGGTGCCCCTGTCCGGGCCCTACCGGTCTCCGCTCGCGTGCACGGGCCGTGCGGCGTGGCACCCGCCTCCGGGTCCCTGGCACGGCCGTGCGGACTCCACGCTAATGCCGTCGGGCCCCGGTTCCCGAATCGCCGGGGTCGGCGGTGGCGAACCTCACCGGCCGACGGTGCCCTTCCCGGCGGCCGGGAGTCCCGAGGTCACCGGCCCCCGCGCGGGTCACACGTCCCCGTACGCCTCGCCGCCGAGTTCGAGCGTCGCGGAGCCCGCCGTCGCGTCGGCGAGCCAGGCCCTGAATCCGGCCACGTCCGCGTCCGGCAGTCCGATCTCCAGGGTGACCGCCTCCGCGTACCGCACCTCGCGCACGGCGGTGCCGGTGGCCCTCATGTCGTTCTCCAGCTTGCCCGCCCGCACATGGTCGACCGTGACGGTGGCCAGCCTGTAGCGCTGCCGGGTGAGGGTGCCGAGCTCGTCCAGCGCCTCGCCGACCACTCCGCCGTAGGCCCGGATCAGGCCACCGGCGCCGAGCTTCACCCCGCCGTAGTAGCGGGTCACGACGGCCACCACGTAGCGGACCTCGCGGCGCATCAGCATCTGCAGCATCGGCACTCCGGCGGTCCCGCCGGGCTCGCCGTCGTCGCTGGCCTTCTGCACGGAGGCGTCGGCGCCGACCACGTAGGCGTAGCAGTTGTGGCTGGCGGTGGGGTGTTCCTTGCGGACGCGTGCGACGAACTCCTGCGCCTCCACTTCGGTGGCGGCGGGGGCGAGCGCGCAGAGGAAGCGCGACCGGTTGATCTCGCTCTCGTGCACGCCCGCTCGGGCGACTGTCCGGTACTGCTCCTGCATGGCTCCACCCTAGGCGGTGTGCCGGGCACGCCCCGCCCCCGCTCCGACCAGGGGGAACACGGCGCCCGGCCAGGGGCGGGCACCACGCGCGGCACGCGGGAATGGTGACGGCACGTGCCGGGTTGTCGTCGGCATGTACGCAGACGATGAGACGATCCGCCGGATTCTGCTGGAGTCCGGCGACACCTGGGCCGTGGTGGGCCTCTCCAACAACACCTCGCGGGCGGCCCACGGGGTCGCCGGGGTCCTCCAGAGGTTCGGCAAGCGGGTCGTGCCGATCCACCCGAAGGCCGAGACCGTGCACGGTGAGCAGGGGTACGCCTCGCTGGCGGACGTCCCTTTCCCGGTGGACGTGGTGGACGTCTTCGTCAACAGCGAGCAGGCCGGCGCCGTGGCGGACGAGGCCGTGGCGATCGGGGCGAAGGCCGTCTGGTTCCAGTTGTCGGTGATCGACGAGGCCGCGTACGCGCGTACCCGCGAGGCCGGTCTCGACATGGTCATGGATCGTTGCCCCGCGATCGAAATTCCCTCCCTGCACTGAACCGTCAGCGCCTGGACGCGATCACATAGCGTCCGAATCGTCCGATTTTGGTCGCACCCTTCCGCCGGGGCGGGCGGCGGCGGACAATGACCGCTCGTGGACACGGTGACGTACCCGGACCGGCTGGCCGCCGAGCTGCTCGCCCTGGGCGTGCGTCCCGGTGCCAGGCTGATCGTGCACGCGTCGATGCGCGCGGTACGCCCTCCGGGCCGCCGCACGACCTGGGTGGTCGCGGGGCTGCGGGGTGCACTGGGACCGGCGGGGACCCTGGTCGTCCCCGCGTTCACACCGGAGAACTCCGACACCTCGCGCGACCATCAGGCCCGCACGGCAGGTCTCACCGACGCGGAGCGTGCCCGGTTCCGCGCGGCGATGCCCCCCTTCGACCCCGCCGCCACCCCCGCCCCGGCCATGGGCCGGCTCGCCGAAGCGGTCCGGCTGAGCCCCGGTGCCAGGCGCAGCGACCACCCGCAGACCTCCTTCGCCGCGCTGGGCCCGGACGCCGCACGGCTGACCCGGGGTCACCGCGCCGCCTGCCACCTGGGCGAGGACTCACCGCTCGCCCGCCTGTACGACGCGGACGCGCAGGCGTTGCTGCTCGGCACCGGTTTCGGCGTGTTCAGCGCCTTCCACCTCGCCGAGTACCGGGTCCCCGAGCCGCCCGTACGCCGTTACCGCTGCGTGGTGGCCCGGCCCGGCGGGAGCCGGTGGTGGGAGTACGAGGACGTGGCTCTCGACGACTCGGACTTCGTCGCGCTGGGCGCCCGGTTCGCGCGGTCGGCGAGCCCTGGGACCGTCCGCACCGGCAGGGTGGGCGAGGCCGCCTGCACCCTGGTCCCGGTGCGGGAAGCCGTGGACTTCGCGGTGGACAGGCTCATGGACGACAGGTCCCGGCCGTCCGGAAGAGGCAGCGCGCGGGGAGCCCCAGAGGCTGTGGGCACGTGAACCTCGGTGTGTCCGGATGGCCGGATTCGGACCGGTGCCAGCGGCCGACGCGGCATCTACAGTGACCCGCACAGCCATGCGGGCCGGACGGGGGCGCCGAGCGATGGACACGGACCAACGGGTGATACGCCGGAACGGCCTCCTCTCGCGGCTGACCACCGCCCTCGTCATCGTTTCGGCCGGGCTGTTGATCTACGGCGTGTGGCGCGAGAACGCGCCACCGGGCCTTGCGGACCACTGGCCGTGGAAGCTCAGACTTCTGGACATCCAGAGCGCGAGCACCGCCCTGGTGGGAAGTCTGGGCGCGTCACTGGCCCGGGCCCAGTACGCGAGAGCGGTCCGCCCGGCACTCGGCCACTTCGGCCGGGTGACGGACGGGCTCGCGCCGGAAGGTCGCCTCGCCTGGACGTGTCATGTCGTCAACGGTTCTCAGGATGTCGCGGTGGTCGAAAGCCTGACCTACCGGATGTGGCTGCGGGGTCCGACGCCTCCCGCCGGAGCGCGGGAATGGGTGAATCACGCCGAGACGCTGCGAGCCCTCGGCGCATACGGCCTCAGCCACCGCGCGGACTTCTCGCTGCCCTCCGTCGGGCGAGGCAAACCCCTGCTCGCGCAGAGCCCCGCGCCGGTCGGCTGGTTCACCGAGGCCGCGCTGGCAGTGATCACGGAGATGCACGTACGACTCCGCGTGACCGACCGGGTGGGGGACACGCACGAACGTGTCATGAACCTTCTGCGGGACGTGGAGCGCATCCCCGAGAGGGCCGATCCCCCACTGTTCTGAATCACCCTCGGACGCCCAGTCCCTCCACCACCACCGCACCCGGGAGGGCGGCGAGGGACTTGCCGGGGACGATGAGTTTGCCGCGGCGACTGCCGCTGCCGATGAGGACCCACTCCTCGTCGAGCACGGCCGGGTCGATCAGCAGCGGCCAGGCGGCGGGGAGGCCGACGGGGGTGATCCCGCCGTACTCCATGCCGCTCTCGCCGACCGCGAGGTCCATCGGGGCGAAAGACGCCTTGCGTGCGCCGAGGTGTCTGCGCACCGCACCGTTGACGTCGACGCGGGTCCGGGAGAGCACGACGCAGGCGGCGAGGGTCACGTCGGTGCCGCGTTTGCCCGCGACGACCACGCAGTTGGCGGACTCGTCGAGGAGCTCGGCGCCGTAGTGCTCGATGAAGACGGCGGTGTCGGCGAGGTCGGGATCCGTGTCGACGTGCAGGATCTGCTCGGTGGCGAAACCGCCCCATCCCCGGCTCACCGCCTCGGCGACCGGTGCGACGAGCAGGTCGGTGCGGTCGGCCGCGGGAGCGGCGGCGGCTTCGTCGAAGTTACCGATGGGTGCGCGCATGAGGGCACGCTAACAGCCTCTCAGGAGCCCGATGTTGCCGGATCAGCGCACCGGTGGGATCCAGACGGCCATGGTCAGTTCGACCGGCTCGGCGCCCTCGTTGCGGTAGGCGTGGGCGACGTGCGCCTGGAAGGTCGCCGAGGTGCCGGCGGGGACCGTGTGGGAATCGCCGCCGACGACGAGGGTGAGTTCGCCCGCCGTGACGTGGAGCAGCTCGACGGTTCCCTCCACGTGCGGGTCGGAGGCGCTGCCGTCGCCGGGCTCCAGGTGCCAGGACCAGAGCTCGAACGGGCCGCCCGCCTCGGCGCCGACGAGCAGGGTGGTCGAGCTGCCGGCCTCGGTCGACCACAGGCGGACCGCCTGCTCCGGGGCGACCAGACGGACCTGCGGGCCCTGCTCGTAGTCGAGGAGCGCGGTGATGCTGACGCCGAGCGCGTCGGCGAGCTTCACCGTGGTGCCGACGCTCGGGTTGGTCCTGGCCTGCTCGATCTGGATGATCATTCCCCGGCTGACACCGGAGCGGGCCGCGAGGGCGTCCAGCGTGAAGCCGCGCTCCCCCCGCCAGCGCTTGAGGTTCCGTGCCAGCGACTGGGTCAACTGGTCGAGATCAGCCACATTCAGTCCAATATCCTTGATGGTCACGTACAAAATAATGAACTACGGTGTGGTGCACCCCCGCCCCAACCGTTCGCCGCACTGTACTGCGAGGCTCGTCATGTCAGCACTCTTCGCCCTGGCCACCAGCCTGCTGTGGGGGCTCGCCGACTTCGGCGGCGGCCTGCTGACGCGCCGGATTCCCGCGCTGACCGTGGTCGTCGTCTCGCAGGCGCTCGCCGTCGTCGTCCTGGGCGTCACCGTGGTGGCGACCGGTGCGTGGAGCGAGGCCGGCGGCCGGCTGTGGTTCGCGGTGGCGGCGGGCACGGTGGGCCCGGTGGCGATGCTCTGCTTCTACAAGGCGCTCGCCCTCGGCCCGATGAGCGTGGTCTCCCCGCTCGGTTCGCTCGGCGTGGCCGTACCCGTCTCCCTCGGTCTGCTCGCCGGGGAACGGCCTGGCCCCGCCCAGCTGGCCGGGGTCGCCGTCGCCGTGACGGGCGTCGTCCTGGCGGGCGGGCCGGAGCTGCGCGGGGCGCCCGTACGCCGCCGGGCGGTGTTGCTGACCCTGGTCGCCGCGTTCGGCTTCGGGGCCGTCATGTCCCTGGTCGCGGAGGCTTCGACCAGTACGACCGGCCTGTTCCTGGCCCTCTTCGTGCAGCGTGTCACCAACGTCGTGGTCGGTGGAGCGGCTCTCGCCGTGTCGGTACGTCGCGGCGGCCGGGCCCTGCCCGTGGAGGGCGGCCGGGCCGTCGTCCTCGGGGCGCTGCCCGCACTGGCGTTCGTCGGACTCGCGGACGTGGCGGCCAACGGGACGTACGCGACCGCCGCCCTGCACGGCTCGGTGACCGTGGTGGCGGTGCTGGCCTCGCTGTATCCGGTGGTGACCACCCTGGTCGCGCGCGGCCTCCTCAAGGAACGGCTCCGCGGCATCCAGGCGGCGGGCGCGGGTCTGGCCCTGATGGGCACGGTCCTGCTGGCCTCGGGATGACGCCGGGCGCCGCATCACCCGGACCGCCCGGGCTGGGCCGTGTCCGGCCATGTGCGCCGGGCGGTCGGTGCCCGGCCCGGCACCTCTCGGCGTTGCCGGACCGCCCGAGTACATCCCGTACACGGGCGGTCCTCCGCCTCGCGACGCACCGCACCGGACACCCCCGCTCATCCGACGCGAATGGTCAGCCGCGACCTGAGGGTTGTCCCGGACCGCTCTCCGCGGAGGCGAAGTCCAGCAGCTGCGCGGGCGTGACGCCTTCGGGAATCGGCACGGGCGCGGGTGTGCGCAGCGGGGGCTGCCAGCCCCGCTCCGGATCGAAGCTCCGCACCACCCGGGCCGGAGCGCCCGCGACGACGGAGTGGTCCGGGACCTCGCCCCGCACGATCGCACCGGCCGCCACCACGACGTTGCGGCCGAGCCGGGCGCCGGGCAGCACCACGGCTCCGGTGCCGATCCAGCAGCCGGGCCCTATCTCCACGGGCTCCATGCGCGGCCACTGCCTGCCGACCGGCTGTTCCGGGTCGTCGTAGCTGTGGTTCGTGGAGGTGATGTAGACGTACGGACCGCAGTAGGTGTCGGAGCCGATCGTCACCGTGGTGTCGGCGATGACATGGCTGCCCCGGCCGAGTACCACCCCGTCGCCCAGGGTCAGGATGGGGTCGGGGCCCAGTTCCAGACCGGGCATCATCCCGGCGGTGAGCGTCACCTGCTCGGCTATGACGCAGTGGTCCCCCAGGCGGATCCACGGCTCGCCGAACACCGTGCCCTGCGGGAACGCCAGCCGCGTCCCGGGCCCGATCCGGCCGAAGCGCAGTGGACCGGGGCGCTCGGCGGTCACCGCACCGTGCTCCCCCACCCACGCCCGGCCGCGGTGGACCGCGCGGGAGGCGGCGCGACGCCACCAGCGGGAGAGGAAGGGGAACGTGTGTTTGCTCTTCGGCACCCGCTCACGGTAGCCGTCCGCGTTCGGCCCCTCCGGGGCACCGCTCTGTGATGTTCGCCCCACTGTCCGGCAGGCGAGCACACGTCACCTACGGTTCCTCGGGAGGTCATCGTCGGACGAAGGAGCGGACCGTGGCGAATCAGCCGTTGATCATGGGCGTGGGCGGCAGGGAGCCGTCGGTCGATCCGGACGCCTTCGTGGCACCGACCGCCGTCGTGATCGGCGAGGTCACCCTCGCGCGGGTTCGAGCGTCTGGTACCAGGCCGTCCTGCGGGCCGACTGCGGACCCGTCTCCCTGGGGGCGGACAGCAACATCCAGGACAACTGCAGCGTCCACACCGACCCCGGCTTCCCGCTCGTGGTCGGAGAACGGGTTTCCGTGGGTCACAACGCCGTACTGCACGGCTGCGTGATCGAGGACGACGTGCTGATCGGCATGGGGGCCACCGTGCTCAACGGCGCCCGCATCGGCGCCGGATCACTGGTCGCGGCCCAGGCGCTCGTCCCCCAGGGCATGCAGGTACCGCCGGGCTCCCTGGTCGCGGGCGTACCCGCACGGGTCAAGCGGCCGCTCACCGCGGAGGAGCTGGAGGGGATCAAGTTCAACGCGGTCGGTTACGTGGAGCTGGCCAAGGCGCACCTCGCGGCCCACGCGGGCTGAGCCCGGGCCGCCGGACCGGGTCCGGACACCCTCGGGCGGTGTCCGGTCCGCCGTGCGGCCCCGGTTCGGCCCGGTGTTCAGTCCGCTGTCGCGGCGGAGGTGGCGGGGGCTTCGGCGGCGGACTGGGCGGCCGCCTTCTTCGCGCGGTTCTTCAGCACCAGCATCGAGGTCAGGCCGATGAGTACCGCGACCACGAGCCCGACCCAGGAAAACCGCTTGAGCCACGACTCGGCCACCACGCCCACCGTGTAGATGACGGCGGTGGTGCCCCCCGCCCAGGCGATGCCGCCGAGCACGTTGGCGATCAGGAACTTCCAGTACGGCATGCGCAGCACACCGGCGAGCGGTCCCGCGAAGATGCGCAGCAGCGCCACGAAACGGCCGAAGAACACCGCCCACATGCCCCACTTCTCGAACGAGCGCTCCGCCATGCCCACCTGGGCGGCACCGAAGTGCTTGGGGAATCTCGCCTCCAGCCAGGCAAGCAGCGGGCGGCCGCCCTTCCTGCCGATCGCGTAGCCGATCGAGTCGCCGATGACCGCTCCGGCCGTGGCGCACGCGCCCAGGACGTACGGGTTGATGTCCCCGTGCTGGGAGGCGAGAAGGGCCGCGCTGACGAGGACGATCTCACCGGGCAACGGGATGCCCAGGCTCTCCAGACCGATGACGCCCGCCACCAGAAGGTAGATGCTGAGCGCGGGGATGGTTTCGAGCCACTCCTGGACGTGCAAAGCCGTTCCTCCCGTGCGGGTGTTCCCCCTGCCGGCCGCCCGTGCGGCGACTTGGCACAGGGCAGCCTACCGGGCGCGACCCCCTCAGGGGCGGCCGCTCCCGGCGGCGGACCCCGGCCGGCGGGGCCGCGCCGGCCCACGGACCGGATCGGCGGACGGCCGACGGCTCAGCCGTGCGGTCGGAGGGTCCAGATCACCGTCATCTCACCGGTCACGGCTCCGTCGGCGCGGGCGATCTCGATCGTGACGGGGAACTCGGGCCGCTTGCCCTCGTCCAGCTCGGCGACGACCTCGGCGGCGGGACGGCCCAGGGTGGCGGTCGCGGTGACGTCGCCCATGGCGAGCTTCCGGTAGCCGATCTCCGCCCGGACGGCGAGCGGCACGGCGCGGCCGAGCTGGTCGCCGAAGGCCGCCATCACGATCGCGCCACTGGCGGACTCGGCCAGGGTGAACATGGCTCCGGCGTGCGGTCCGCCGAGGTGGTTGTGGTAGTCGGCCTGATCAGGCAGGCGCAGGACCGCTCGCTCCGCTCCCGTCTCCAGGAACTCGAGGCCGAGGGTACGGACCATCGGTACCGTCGCGGCGAGCACGTCGCCGAGGTTCTTCTCTTCTGCAGCGCTCATGGACCAGATGTTACTCACGGGTAGAACTTCTTGGCCATCCCCTCACAGGGGCGGCCGTGGCCGATGTCCCCGCGTCCCTCTATGGTTACTGGCCATGTGGCCAGGACAGCAGCCGCCCGGGGGCGAGCAGAACCCGCAGGACCCGAACCAGAATCCGTACCAGCAGCCGGGGTACCAACAGCCGAACCCGTACCAGCAGCCGGGATACCCGCAGGGTCAGCCGGGGCAGCAGGGGCAGCAGGGGCAGCAGCCCGGCTACGGCTACCCGCAGGGCCCGCAGCCCGGTTACGGCTACCCGCAGAACGGGCAGCCCGGCGGACCGAACCCGTACCAGCAGCCGACCGTTCCGGCGTACGCCGTGCAGGCGCCTCCGGGCGGCCCGCAGCGCCCGGACGACAAAAGGAAGACCGCAGTGGTCGCCGTCGTCGCGGCAGCGGCGGTCGTGGTGACGGCGGTCGTCACGGGCGTCGTGGTGCTGAAGAAGGACGACCAGCCGGGTGGCAAGGACATCGCCGACGGCAAGGGCTCGCCGACCGCCTCGGTGAAGCCGACGGCCGCGACCTCCACACCCGCCAACCCGCGCAGTGGCGACGACGACCCGAAGCCGACCGTGCCCGGGTGGAAGGTCGTCACCAACCCCAAGTGGGGGACGCGGTTCGAGGTACCCGGCGACTGGGAGGTGTCGTCCGCCGGCATGAGCGCGGGGTTCGAGGACGCCAAGAACCCGACGGGCTCGCCCGCCGCCGTCTTCACCGCGCCGGCGTACCTCAAGAGCAAGTGGTGCGTGGACGACTCCGACAAGGACGGGAGGGACGAGGAGACCAGTCTCGCCGGCGTCGGCAGCAAGGGTGCGCAGGGCGCCAAATCGACGGACGAGGCGGCGACGAAGACCGCGGAGCAGTGGGTCTGGGCGGCCTACGCGCAGACCGACCCCGCGGAAAAGATCAAGGTGGCCGACCCGGAGCCCTACACCACCACGTCCGGCCTGACCGGCAGCGTCGCCAAGGCCACCGCGCTCGGCCTGGCGAAGAAGAACAAGTGCGACACGGACGGGAAGTCGGTCGTCTTCAGCTTCAAGAACAGCGACGGCGCGTACGCGAGCTGGGTCTTCTTCGGTGCCACCGGCGTGGACGACGAGCTGTCCGACACCACCATCGACAAGATCCTGAGCACCGTCCGGCTGGTGGACATCACCTCCTGATCCGGCTGCCGTTCCGGCCCCACGATCACGTCCTTCGAGCAGCGGCTCCGGTGCTCGTGGTTCCGCCGCCCGGCCTTCAGGAACCGGGCGGCGGAACCGGGGAAAGACGGACCTCACGCCCTCGCGGGGACATATCCATTTGGCAAGGCGGGGCACCGCCGTGTTTAGTCCCTGGGTGACATCCCCCGCGCCTTCCCCCGTGAAGCGGCGCCGCCCCGAGTGGGCCGGCCGCAATTACACCCTGCTGACCAGCGCCGCCGTCATCACGGGTGTGGGCAGCAGCAGTGCCCTCATCGCCACCTCGTTCGCGGTGCTCCAGCAAGGCGGGGACGGCGGGGACATCGGCCTCGTCGCCGCCGCCCGCACCCTCCCGCTGGTGGTCTTCATCCTGATCGGCGGGGCCGTCGCGGACCGGATGCCCCGCCACCGGGTGATGGTCGCGGCCAACGCGCTCAACTGCGTCTCCCAGGCGGCCTTCGCCGTGCTGGTGCTGACCGGCACCGCCGAACTCTGGCAGATGATGGTCCTCACCGCGCTCTGCGGCACCGGACAGGCCTTCTTCAACCCGGCCGCCGAGGGGATGCTGATGTCCTCCGTCACCCCGGAGCAGGCGGGCCGCGCCTTCTCCTTCTTCCGGATGTCGTCCCAGGGAGCGGGCATCGGCGGGGCCGCCCTCGGCGGGGTCATGGCCTCAGCCGTGAACCCTGGCTGGGTACTGGCCCTGGACGCGGCGGGCTTCGCGGTCGCCGGGGGGCTGCGCGCCTTCCTCGACGTGAGTCACATCCCCGCCCGTGAACCGGGCGGCGGCCTCCTCTCCGACATGCGCGAGGGATGGCAGGAGTTCATCGGCCGTCCCTGGCTGTGGTCGATCGTGGCGCAGTTCTCGGTGGTCGTGGCGGTCGTCGGCGCCGCCGAGTCGGTCTACGGTCCGCTGGTCGCCCGCGACGAGTTCGGCGGCTCCGGCCCCTGGGGCACCGCCCTCGCCGCGTTCGGTGTGGGCACGCTCGGCGGGGCGCTGCTGATGTCCCGGTGGAAGCCTAGGCGGCTGCTGCTCGCGGGCACGCTCGGCGTCTTCCCGCTGGCCCTGCCCTCGGCGGCGCTCGCCGTGCCGCTGCCGGTGGCGGGGCTCTGCGCCGTGATGTTCGTGAGCGGTGTCGCCATAGAGGTGTTCGGGGTGTCCTGGATGACGACGATGCATCAGGAGATCCCCGAGGACAAGCTGTCCCGGGTCTCCGCCTACGACTGGTTCGGCTCCGTCGCGATGCTCCCGCTCGCCACTGCGGTGGCCGGCCCCGTCGAAGGACTCGTCGGGCGGGGTACGGCGCTGTGGGGCTGTGCCGCGCTGGTGCTGGTCATGACCGCGCTGGTGCTGCTCGTACCGGACGTACGGAACATGACCCGGCGCGAGCACACCGTGCCCGTCACGGCGGGCGGGCCCGGCTCCGAGGGGTCTTCCTCCCGGCCCCTGGCCGCCGACGCCCTCCCCGCGGCTTCCTCACCCGATGCTGAAGGCGCCCTCGGGCGGCTCGGGTGACGCGACGGCGTCGGCGTCACCGACCGGCTCCGCGCGGCCGATCAGGCGGGTGAGCGCCGGACCGTGCTCGACCCGGGCGGGGAACGCGTCACCGGCGCACCGCCGGGTGAGCGCGGCGGTGTCCAGGGGCGCGTGCGCGGCCAGCAGGACGACGTTCCCGAAGCGCCGGCCGCGCAGCACGGCGGGCTCGGCGACGATCGCCAGCTCGGGGAAGACGGTGGCGAAGCCGGCGAGCTGGGAACGGAGAAAGCCGAAGGGCGCGCTGTCGGCGAGGTTGGCGGCGTAGACGCCGTCCCTGCGCAGCGCCCGGGCGGCGGCCCGCGCGTACTCGACCGAGGTGAGGTGGGCAGGGACGCGTGACCCGCCGAAGACGTCGGCGATCAGTACGTCGACCGTGCCCGGAGCGGTCCGCTCCAGCAGCTCCCGGGCGTCCTCGGCGTGCACGGTGATGCCACTGCCGTCGGGCAACGGGAGTCGCTCCGCCACCAGCTCCAGCAGTCCCCGGTCGGCCTCGGCGACCCGCTGGCGGGAGCCGGGCCGGGTGGCGGCGGTGTAGCGCGGCAGGGTCAGCGCCCCGCCGCCCAGGTGCAGCACGTCGAGCGGTTCGCCGGGGTCCGCGGCGGTGTCCAGCACGTGCGCGAGCCGTTGGACGTATTCGAACTCCAGGTGCGCGGGGTCGTCCAGGTCCACGTAGGACTGCGGGGCCCCGTCGACCGTGAGCAGCCACGCCTGGTCCCGGTCCACGTCGGGCAGCAGGCGGGCGGTGCCGCAGTCGACATCGCGGATGACGGGTATCTGCTCGTTCACTCCCCCATTGTGAGGCGCCCGGCGGGACGCGCCGTACGGCGGGCCCGCCTCCCCGGGTGGGGAGACGGGCCCAGGGCCGTCGGATCGTCGGGCCGTCGTGTCGCCGCCGTCAGAGCAGCGCGGTGACGGTGCCGGCGCCGACCGTGCGGCCGCCCTCACGGATCGCGAAGCCGAGCCCGGGCTCCAGCGGGACGTCCCGGCCGAGCTCCACGGTCATGGTGACCGTCTCCCCTGGGCGAGCGACCGCGGCCACCCCCAGGTCGACGTCCCCGACGACGTCCGCCGTACGGATGTAGAACTGCGGCCGGTACCCGGTGGCGACCGGTGTGGTGCGGCCGCCCTCCCGGGCGGACAGGAGGTACACCTGCGCGGTGAAGCGACACGTCGGGACGACGCTGCCGGGCGCCGCCACGACATGGCCCCGGCGGACCCGGTCGCGCTCCACCCCGCGCAGCAGCAGCGCGACGTTGTCCCCGGCCTGCGCGGACTCCATGGGCCTGCCGAAGGTCTCCAGACCGGTGACCACCGTCTCCGCGTCCGCGCCGAGCACCTGGACCCGGTCGCCGATGCGTACGGTGCCGCGCTCGACCGCACCGGTGACGACGGTGCCGCGTCCGGTGATGGTGAGGACGTTCTCCACCGGCAGCAGGAAGGGCGCGTCGGTGTAGCGCACCGGCATCGGCACGTAGGTGTCCACCACGTCGAGCAGCCCCTCGATCGCCGCCGTCCAGCGCGGGTCGCCCTCCAGCGCCCCGAGCCCGGAGACCTGGACGACGGGCACGGTGTCGCCTCCGTACCCGTGGGCCGAGAGCAGGTCGCGCACCTCCAGTTCCACCAGTTCGGCGAGCTCCGGGTCGGCGGCGTCGGCCTTGTTGAGGGCGACGACGATGTGGTCGACGCCGACCTGACGGGCCAGCAGCACGTGCTCGGCGGTCTGCGGCATGACGCCGTCGAGCGCGGAGACGACGAGGATCGCCCCGTCGAGTTGGGCGGCTCCGGTGACCATGTTCTTGATGTAGTCGGCGTGACCCGGCATGTCGACGTGGGCGTAGTGCCGGGTGTCGGTCTCGTACTCGACGTGCGCGAGGTTGATGGTGATGCCGCGCCGGGTCTCCTCGGGGGCGCGGTCGATCCGGTCGAACGCGACGTACGAGGTGGCGGCGCCCGGCCGCGCGCTGAGGACCTTGGTGATGGCGGCGGTGAGGGTGGTCTTGCCGTGGTCGACGTGGCCCATGGTTCCGATGTTGAGGTGGGGCTTGGTGCGCACGTATGCCGTCTTGGGCATGGCTCGTTCCTTGGTTTCGAAGCCGTGAGAGAGGGGACCCCTGTGCCCGTCCGACCCTCCCCTCGCGGGGTCCGCCGGACAGTCGGAGGAGGGTCAGCTTCGGGCGCCGCCGAGCGATGCCGGGGCAGCGGCGGCTGCCGTGACGGGGAGTGCCGTCGCGAGGTGTGCCGCCGCGGGGGACGCGGCCGCGGTGAGCGTCGCCGTGGTGTTCGCGGCAGCCTTCGGCGCGTCCGCGACTGCGGACGGCGCTGCGAGGAAGGCGTACCGGGACATGTCTGGATGATGACCGGTCGGCGGCGTGCGCGTCGACAGGTTTTCCGGCGGCGGGACCACGACCGCCCGGGCTCGGGGCCCCCGAGAGGGGCGGGGGCGGCCCGACGCGCGGCGGACGGCGGAGCGACCGGCCCTGTCGGCCCGTCAGATCATCACGCGTACATTACGACGATCACATGCCTCTTTCCGTTACTCTCCCCAAATGTTCGAACCCGTCCCCGCGGCCCGTCCCCGCAACGGTCCGGCCCTGCGCTTTTCGAAGGCGCTGCTGTCCCCCTGGTCCCGGTTCTCCCTGCTCGTGGTGGTGCTGGCCGCCGCCGCGTCGACCATGCTGCTGTTCGACCCACAGCGGATGCTCTCCTCCGGCTGGCCGTCCCAGCTGACGGGCGGCACGGCGGCCCTGCTCTTCGGGCTGGCGTACGGCGCCTCCACCGTGGCCTTCGCGCCGCGCCCGCTCCTCAACCTGGCGGCGGGAGCACTCTTCGGCACGCAGGCCGGTCTCGCCGCGGCCCTGGCGGGCACGGTGCTCGGGGCCGGAGCCTCCTTCCTGCTCGGCCGGGTGCTGGGGCAGGACGCACTGCGCACCCTGGTGCGCGGGCGCTGGCTGAAGGCGGCGGACTCCCTGCTGAGCCGGCACGGCTTCCGTTCCATGCTGGCGCTCCGGCTCTTCCCTGGCGTGCCGTTCGCCGCGGCCAACTACTGCGCGGCCACCTCCCGGATGCGGTACGCGCCGTTCCTGCTGGCGACCGGGCTCGGGTCCATCCCCAACACGGCCGCCTACGTCGTCGCCGGAAGCGAGGCGGCCTCGCCCACGTCCCCCGCGTTTCTGGTCGCCACGGGTTTCATCGTGCTGTCGGCCGTCGGAGGCGCGCTGGTCGCCTGGCGCAAACGCCACCGGTTCGGCAAAGCCGCCTGACCCGCGTCGGACGGCACGACGAGGGTCCGGGGCGGGGGCAGGGGACAAGTCGTTCACCCGCAGGCGATACCCTGCGGCCGACGACAAAAGATCTCCGAGGCTTGCGCCTTGTCCTTTTCTGACCGTATTCGCACGCTGCCGGCGTCCTCCATGTCGCGCGGCCGTAGCCTGATCACCTCCGGGATGGCCGAAGCCCCATGAGCTGGTTCGAATCATTCGTCCTGGGGTTCGTGCAGGGACTGACCGAGTTCCTGCCGATCTCCTCCAGCGCACACTTGCGGCTGACCGCCGCATTCGCCGGGTGGCACGACCCCGGCGCCGCGTTCACCGCCATCACCCAGATCGGCACGGAAGCGGCGGTGATCATCTACTTCCGCAAGGACATCGCCCGCATCATCTCGTCCTGGTTCCGGTCGCTCTTCGACCGCGGGATGCGCAGCAACCACGATGCCCAGATGGGCTGGCTGGTCATCGTCGGCTCGATCCCGATCGGCGTGCTCGGGGTGACCTTCAAGGACCAGATCGAGGGCCCCTTCCGTGATCTCCGCCTGATCGCGACGACACTGATCGTCATGGGCATCGTCCTCGGCATCGCGGACCGGCTCGCGGCCCGCGACGAGGCCGGCGGCAAACACCGCGCCGCCAAGGAGCGCAAGTCGCTCCAGGACCTCGGGGTCCGCGACGGCCTGATCTACGGATTCTGCCAGGCGATGGCGCTGATCCCGGGTGTCTCCCGCTCGGGCGCCACCATCAGCGGTGGTCTGCTGATGGGCTACACCCGCGAGGCCGCGGCCCGCTACTCCTTCCTGCTGGCCATCCCCGCGGTCCTGGCTTCCGGCGTCTTCGAGCTCAAGGACGCGGGCGAGGGCCACGTCTCCTGGGGCCCGACGGTCTTCGCGACCCTGGTCGCGTTCGTGGTCGGTTACGTGGTCATCTCGTGGTTCATGAAGTTCATCTCCTCCAAGAGCTTCATGCCCTTCGTCTACTACCGCGTGGCCCTCGGCATCGTGCTCTTCGCCCTGGTCACGGCGGGCGTGCTGAGCCCCCACGCAGGCGAGTCGGCGGGCTGACCGAGCCGGACAAGAGCCGCGAGAGGGCCGGGGCGGGACCGCCACCCGAAGGGTGCGAGGCGGACCCGCCCC